>NZ_OMWD01000014.1 GCF_900314695.1 uncultured Methanobrevibacter sp.
CCATCTTGAGAACCATACCACCCACCAACAACAGGATAATTATGGTATTGGTTAGGCACATATTTTAACTCATCATCAGTCCATTGGAAGTTGACAGCTTTCAGCTTATCCGGTGCAATCATATATAACACAGTTGTCATTGGCGGACTTGTAGCCACAACATTGCTTACAGATGCAGGTATTTCCACTGATCTGTTAATCATATCAGTGACATTTTTGGATCCTTTACTTTCTACAGTCGAAGGAGATAAAAACAAGTGAGTAGCTACTCCCGCTACGACTAAAATTACCAATAAAAGAATGATTATTTTAATTTTCTTATCCATTTAAAACCCCCAAAATATAAACTCGATAAGAATATATATTAACAAAGTTATTTAATAATTTTTCTAAAATATTCAATTAGATATCAAATAATTTTTATATTAGATTAAAATTGAAAATATATTAGTAACTATCCAATAAATTAATAAAAATAATTTTTATAAATTATTTTAGATAAATACTAAAAAATATCGTTGATAATTTATTACAAATTCTTATTTGAAACAAATCCTGAAAATCATAGAATGGTTGAAAAGTCAAATCGATTAAAACAAATAGACAATCGATTATTTTAATAGTTAATGAAAACATGATGATTTTAAAAAATGCCAACATTAACATTAGGGATTATAGATTGAAAATAGATAAAAATTATTTGGATAGTGTATATGAAAAAAAATAAAAAAGTAAAAACATGCAAAAAACATGTTTATCTTAAAATTTCGTCTTCGGGAACAACATATGAATAGGTAGGCTTAAACACACGAGAAGTTGAATAAATCAAAGAGCCGATTGAAATTTCAATGGTGTTATTGTTAGGTTTATAGTTTTGAGAATTGAAGTTGAATGAACCGACACCTCCAACAACATCAAATATTACTTCTACCTGCTTTTCTGTTCCCCTATTTAATGTAGCATGAAGATTAAAAGTGGCAAGATTTGAAGCCATTTCACCATTTTTGTAAAATGTTACATTATAGCTTCCAGGAGTAGTGCATACGATTTCTTTAAAGTAAATTGCAGTAGTATTGATTCTAGGACACATTGTTCCGTAACCAACCACTCCCGTATCATAATCCCAAGTTTTTAAAGAATTGGTACCGTACCAATTTGCATCAAGCTTTAATCTTTCTTCAGGATTAAATAATCCTCCACCATATATTCCTTCAGGATTAGCGCTTAGTTCCCCTAAAATCATCATGCTCGGACCTCTTGCATTTCTGTAAATCGCATTATCAGTCACAATCGGTTCAACTGCATTTTCAGCCAAATCATATCCTGCATTAAACCTGATTCCTTCCAGAACATTATCAGTAATGGTATTTTGAGTAATTACAATGCCTGTTGAGTAGTTTGAATCAATAGAAATTCCCAAATGATTATATGCAATGTGATTCTTATTGACAGTGACATTAACAGCAGAATTGTTTAAATATATACCATAGCCAGTCGGACCTTCAGGGACTGTCATAATATACAGACCAATATTGTCAGATATTTCATTTTCAAGTATTTGACTATTGGCAACACCAAAACCATATTTGATACCATAGTTATTTTCTTTTAATGTATTGTTAATTATACCTATGTTTGAAGAGTATTGAGCAAATATAGCACTTTCAAATTGAGACATATGATTTTTCAATAAATTAACATTAGTGGAATTAGAAATAGATACTCCATAACCAGGCAACATTACAGATCCATCAAGATAGCTTTCAATTTTGGATTCGTCCAAAGCGTTGATGAAAGAATTATCCTTAATCAAAACATTGTTTGCACCTTCAAGCACCAAAGCGTTGCCGGAATTTCCCTTAATGACAAAACCTGATATATTCACACCATTTGAAGAAATCTTAAATACTGGACTTCCAGATTTAGCTGCCAATATAGTATTGTCCTCAGATAATATATTCAATGACTTATCCACATTTAATGAAACACCATTATATGAATCACCTAAAAATACAATGGAATCCCCTGATTTGGCATTGTTCAAAATACTTTCAATATCCGAATTTGCAAGCCCCTTATCCACATAGGAAGTATTAGTTTTTTCAGTAACAGTTATTTTATTTGACTTGGAACTGGCTTTGTATTTGCTATTTCCAGCATATTTTGTTACAATAGTGTAAGACCCTTCTTTTAAAGAGGAAACATCGACGGTAGCTTTACCTGATGAAGTTGTCTTTTTAGTATATGTTTTTCCATCAAAAATCAATTTAACATTTTGATTTGAAATAACATTACCGGACTTATCCTTCAAAGTTATTTGGAACTCTTTTGCAGCATCTTTTGCATATGTTCTATCGACAGTACTAATTTTAGTAACAATTCTTGAAACAGTTATTTTACCTGTAGCCTTTGATGCTTTGTAAATTCCAGTTCCTTTATAACTGACACTGACAGCATAAGTCTTTTCTTTTGATGATTTGAAAGATACACTAGCTTTTCCTTTAGAGTTAGTCTTTTTGGTGTAAGTCTTGCCATTGAGTTTTATGGTTACCTTTTGCTTGTATAATGATTTTCCAGCACTTGTTTTCAAAACTATTGTATAGGCTTTTGACTGCTTAGGAAGTATTGATACTTTTGGAGCAGTTATTTTAGTAACAGTTTTAGCCACCTTAATTTTACCACTTGAAGATGCTTTTTTATAAATTTTACTTCCTTTATATGTTGCAGTTACTTTGTAAGTTTTCAATTTTGCGAATTTGACTTTGATTGCGACTTGGCCTTGGGAATTGGTTGTTTTGGTATAAGTTTTACCATTAATTTTTACAGTAATCTTTTGTTTTGCAATTCCATTACCGTCTGCATCCTTTAAAGTTACTTTATATGATTTTGAAGTTTTTGGAGGAATTGTGACAGTAGGAACTGTTAATTTTGCTGTTTTTGAAGAATATTTAACTACGATATTGCTTGTTTTGGCGGATGCCAAATAGTCATCAGATTCAGCAAAACTAATTTGAATCTTATAAGTTTTTTGAGAAGTGAATTTTAATGAAACTTTAGCCTGACCGTTCTTGTCAGTTGTTCTAGTGTAAGTTTTACCGTTTACTGTAAAGACAATTATTTGACCAGCCAATACATTGCCAGATTCATCTTTTAATGTTGCAATATAGTTTTCAGCAACATTTGGAACCATATTAACATTTGATGAAATAATTTTGGTGGCAATAGGATTTCCAGGAATGTCAGAATCATTTACAGCAAATGTCTTTGATATCTTGCTGTCAATAGTATTTCCCGGTGTTGGCAACACTACAGTTACAACATTGCCGGTTTCATTAAAATCATCCAAAGAAAATGTTACTGTTGCTGTACCGTTTTTCATCATGACTGTTTTGTATAAATCCCCATCCTGAGGTGTTGAACTTTTAGTAGCCTTATTCATGTAAAATGAAACAGGAACTGAACTCAAATCTGTTGCAATATTTCCGTTTTCATCAACGATTGAAATTGAATAAACTCCTTTTTTAACCTGTTTTATCTCACTTAGGTACAATTGATAATTTCCGCTTTTAGACCAAATTTTCCCAGGAGAAGAATAAATATTAGGGCATGCAAGGAAATTGTTTATGTCAAAAACGTATCCTAAAAACATCACATCCTGATGACCATAATAATCCCCGTTTCCTTCGCCGACATAGGTGAAAACATCCTTTGCGGCATCGTAAGCGTAATCAGCATATGATGTTCCAGGCCTATATTCATACATTTGGGTCCATACCGGCCTGTCCATATCTCCACTGCCGAATCCATAATTGATCATGTAGTTGTTGGTAATGACTTCAATTTCATTTCCATTGTATTTCAAATTTTTTACATGGAAATCATTGAAAACATCCCATTTAATATTTTGATTGAAGAAATTACCTTTAACTTCAATGTAAGTCACATTATTGTCTATATAAACGCCGTTATTCTTATTAAATGCAATGTAATTACTTAAAATATGCACATTTTCAGGAGCAGTAATTCTCAATCCATCTCCATTATCAGTTAAGTTATTGTAAATGACTGTTAAATCATTACCATTTCCTGAAAAAGAGATTCCTGAAACCTTATTATTAAAAATGTTATTGTCATTAATCTTAATTTGAGAAGAATCAATGACATTTATTCCATTTTTAGTGTTTTCAACAGTACAATTTTTAACATTAACATTTTGGGAATTTTTAATCCTAATTGCATTTTCACCATTTGACAGAGTTACATTTTGAACAACAGCATTTTGCGCATTTTCTATTCTTACAATGTCAGAATAACCAGTATTTGACACTTTACAATTCTTTATTACCACATCACTGGCTCCACTAACTAAAATGGCATAATCATTGTCATTGCTTACATCACTTGTCAATGCAAATCCTTCAATTACAGTTCCACTGGCCTTTGGAGATATATAAAATATTCCTTTATAACCAGATCCTACAGAACTTCCAGGACACACTTCCATTGTCGTATTCACATTACTTTTGATTGTTAACTGTTTGTCAACAACAAAGTGACAGTGAACATAGCTTGTTCCTTCAATTATAATTGTATCTCCAGTTTTTGCACCATCAATTGCCTTTTGAATTGTAGGTGAAGTCATTTCATTGTGATTTTTATCAACTTCCTCAACGACAATTGTTTGAGGTTCGCTCAAAACAGAATTATCATCCTGTGAAAGTTCAAGTTCATTATTTAAATTACTATCATCAATAGTGTTCAGTTCAATATCTGATGAATTTAAACTCATCAAATCTGCATCATCAGAAGCAGTAACTGAACCAATGAAGATTAATGACATTAATATAAATGATAATATTAATATATAATTTTTAAATTTCATTTTATTGCCCATATTATTATTTTTAAAATTGAATTATTTTTCAATATATAATTATATACTATCGATATATTTAATATATTTCTATTTTTTTGTGAAAAAAATAAAAAATAAGACATTACAATTTATCATAATGAAAAATTAATAATATCGAAAAAATTATTTTTTTACTTTTAATGTAGTTTTAACTTGATATTTTAGATATTTAACAATGACAGAATATTTACCAACTTTTAAATTTTTAAAATTAACTGTTGCAATTCCTTTCTTGTTTGTTTTAGCCAAATAAGTTTTACCTTTGATTTTGAAACTGACAGTTTTCCCAGCAATTGCTTTTCCTTTTGATGATTTTAGAACTGCAGTAAACTTAATCTTTTTAGCTTTTTTAGAAGTCTTGCTTTTAGCAGACAATACTTTTTTAATTGTTAAAGTATTCTTAACACTATACCCCTTGTATGAGCTTACTATAGTATATTTTCCAGGGACAAAAGCAAATGTCTTTGTTGCGTATCCATTTTTGTCAGTTGTAACCTTATAGCAAGTTTTGCCAACTTTCATTGTTATTGCAATGCCTTTTCCAACCGCTTTTCCATCATCACCGATAACACGAACTTTAAATGTAGCTTTTCCACTATAATCAACGAAAACATTCTTATTTTCAATAATCCTTTTAATAATATCCGGATTAATATCAACAGTTAATGAAATACTTTCATTACTAAAAGTGGCTTTTAGGACATTGATTTTTGGAATAGAAACTGACGTAGTCAAATTTCCATTTTTAACAGATAAAACATCCCCAGTAGATAAACTAACTTTAAATATTGGTAATTTCCCACATAAGTCCAGTTTTAAAACATCCCCATTTTTATCAATTACTTCATTAAAAGTAACAATTATGTCTGCGGATTTGTCTTGAATTAATTTAGTGGAATTTGAAAAACTCATTAAGATCCAATTGAAATCATCTGAAGTATTGAAATTCAATAATTTATCAAAATCAGGATTGTTTGATCCCCACCAATTATTATTAACAGACACATTATCCCAAGTACTGTTAAATATAGCATAACCATTGGAATCACAATTATTCACAATGATTGAATGGGAAACAACCATATTTCTTCTTGCAATTATCGCTCCACCTTCTCCTTCAGCAATATTATTTTCAAATATTGAACCGGTTACAGTCATGTTTCCTTTATTGTCAATGGCCCCACCATTTTTAGTTGCATTATTATTGGTGAAATTCGAATTGATTATATCCAATTGTCCTCCATTATCAATAGATCCTGCCCCATAAGCCAGATTATTATTGAATAATGAGTTTTCAATTGTCAAACGCCCTCCATTATCAATAGCTCCACCATAGCTTTTGGCTTTATTTGAAATAAACTGAGAATTGTTGACATATACACAAGCATTATAGTTATATATGCATCCACCTTCATCAGCACCATTATGCAATTCAAATAATGAATTTGCAATTATAACATTTCCTCCATTAACAGATAATGCTCCTCCCTTACGAGTGATTTTATTATTTGAAAATTGGGAATTTTCTATTGTTAAATCCCGCACTGCATAAATTGCACCTGCTTCTGATGCCTTATTTGAACTAAATATAGAGTTATTGACTTTAATTACATTATTCGTGTATATTGCGCCACCGAAATAAGCTTCATTCTCATTGGCAGTTAACTTATCAACATCTAACTTTGCAGTATTGTAAATAACACCACCATTTATAGAAGCAATGTTCTTACTGGCAAACATTTGAGCAATAGTTAAATCCTGAGTACTGTAAATTGCTCCACCGGAACTGGCTTTATTATTATTTAAACTAATATTTTTCAATGATAACTTTCCAGTATTATAAAATGCTCCACCATCGTTTGCAGAATTATTGTTCAATTGAGTTTCTATGATATTAACGTCAACACCATCAATATAAATTCCACCACCAACTTTTGCAACATTATTTTCAATTACAGAATTCTGAATTTGAGAAGACATGAAACTACAGCGAATAGCCCCTCCTTCTCCTAATGCAAGATTATTTGATAGGGTAGAATCAGACAATGTTAAAGTTCCCTGATTTAAATCAATACCCCCTCCACGTTCGGCAGCATTGCGTGTTAATGTGGAATTAATGACATTCAAGCTAGCCTTTGCTTCAACATATACCCCACCGCCCCAAACAGCAGTATTATTTTCAACAAGACAATTTTGGATTTTCAAGCTAAATTCAGAAACATAAAATCCACCGCCCTGCTTTTTGGTGTTGGTGTTGTTAACAATTATTGAATCGTAAACTTCGCAAATTCCCCAACTTTTAATTCCAGCACCCAAATCGTCACAGATGTTAGAAAATACCAATGAATTGTATACCTTTAACGTGCCTCTATTGTTGTAAATCGCTCCACCACGCTGTGCTATGTTATTTATAAAAGTAGAATTGTAAACCTGCATTGATCCCCAAATGTTATAAATCGCACCCCCTTCTTCACAGACATTATCCGTGAATGTGGTGTTTATGATTTTTACATTTCCGTTTGGATTGTCATTTTCAATGGCAGCACCAGAAATTGCAGTGTTTTTAGTTAAAATAGAATTTTGAATTGTCAATTCAGATTTATCGAAGCAATATATAGCACCACGTTCTGAATTTGTATTAATTATTGTTGAATTAACAATAGATAACTTTCCAGCATTACTTATAGCTCCCGCAACACCGTCAGAATATCCGTTAGTGAATGTCAATCCAATAATATTTACATTAACATTTCGAGAAACAACAAAAATATTTGATTTATCATTTGCATTGAGTGTGGAATTAGACCCATAAATTGAAATGTCTTTTTTGATTGAAATTGGTGTTCCATCACCGAAATACGTTTGATTTTCCAAATAAATTGAATCGCCGGAACTGGATTCATCAATTAATTTTTGGATATTATCAAAGTTATTTACATTAGAACCAATAGTGGAATTAGCATCAGCAGCATAAGCAACATTAACAATCATCACTAACAATAGCAATAAGAAAATAATTCCAAAGTTAATGTTTTTTATATTAATCACCCCAAAAAATATTAATAAAAAAAATGCATGATTAGAATTAATTTTGATGAATTTAAAACATGATATGTGAAAAAAATAAAAAAAAGAAAAGAAAAGTAATAAAATTACTTATCTATTTTTTAACAGTGTATTTTACTTTTACGGTTTTTGCATTGTAAGCGCTGTCACCTGCAAAATTAACAACAGCAGTGAAAGTACCTTTTTTAGCAACTTTAACAGAGATAGTAGCTACACCTTTAGAGTTAGTTTTAGCAGAGAAAGTTTTACCATTTACTTTGATGGTAATTTTCTTATTAGCAATTAATTTGCTACCTGATTTTAAGGTAACTTTAACTTTTTTAGCTTTTTTAACTTTTAAAGTAGCTTTTGCAGCAGTTAAAGTAGTAGCTGATTTGGTTACTTTAATAGTTGCAGTATCAATAGAAGATGAAGTAGTATTATCTCCAGCATAGTATGCAACTACACTGTGGGTTCCAGCTGCAGAGTATTTTTGAGTTGTAAAAGTAACAGTACCATTTGCATCAGTTTGAACAACACCAGCAGTTTCACCATCAATGAGAATAGCTACAGTTTTATTAGCTAAAGCAGCTCCAGTTTCATCTTTTAATGCAATTGAAACTTTAGCAGCATTAAGTGCTTTAATTGAAACATCATTAGTTGCTATAGTAGTAGCAATGAGTTTAGCAGCTGCAGGAACATCAATATTTGCTTCAGAAGCAGCATAAGCTTTAGTTGCAGCAAATGCGAAAGCCACATTTTCACCAGCAACAGCATCAATAGTTACAGCACCATTTTCATCAGTTTCCAAATCAGTAGTATTACCTGCAATAGTAGCAGTTACTTTTTCAGATGCAATAGCTTTACCGTTGATATCTTTTAATACTGCAGTTACTTTATTAGCCACTACAGAAGTAATAGCAATTTGAGTTTGTACAGGATCAGCTGCAGGAATTACAATATCAGATGGAGTTTTATCTTCACTTCCCCAGTCATTAGCCCATACAACAATAGGAGTTACGCCATCAACAAATTCGTTTCCAGTTACAGCAATGTCATCATATGGGTTTAATAATCCAGCTCTGCATAAAATGTGTAATAAGGTTACACCGGAAATGTCTTCATCCTTATTGTATTTAACAATTTTATTGTTGGTTACATTAATGTTACCAAGTGTACTTGGGTAACCGTGAGCAGTGTTTCCTTGTTCAGCAGCAATTAACCAATTGTTGGTAATAGCTTTGAAAGTATTGTTGTCAATAAAAACACCGCTGGAAGCTTTTTGTATACTTACTACAGGGTATGCATCCCAGTATACAGGTTGACCATCGAAGGTTCCGTTGAAATAACCACAGTTTTCGAAGATATTGTTTGAAATGAAAGTACCATCAGTAGAAGCTCCTCCAAAGAAGATAGAGTAAACATTATCTTTGAAAGTGTTTCCTATAATTCTTGCATCACCACTAGCTTGTGCAATGGAAATAGCATCTAAAACCACACCATCAAATAAGTTGTTTTGAATAGTGGTGAAGAAAGATCCTCCAACAGCAATAACTTTGGAACCTTGTTCTTTGTTTACTGTAGGGTCATTTACAAGTTTAGTAGCATATCCGCCGTAAAATTTACTATTTTTAACAGTTACGTTGTTACAGGATTTAACTACAACAGCTTGGTTGAAGTCAGTGAAAGTACAATTGTCCACAACACCGCCAGCAGCATCATTACCATTGAATTGTACACCCCAACCGTTTACAGAACCACCATAGGTTAAATTGTTTTTAGGGTTGTTGTCAATGAAAGTAATTCCTTTGATAGTTACAGCTTTACTGTTAGTTACATAGAAAAATCCGTTTCCATCTCCGTAACCATAAATGGTAGTACTACCTTGACCATCTATAGTTAAGCCATCTTTTTCCTGAATAGTGATTGATGAATCATTTATTATATATTCCCCATTTAATTTAACTGTATCTCCTGCTTTAGCTGTATTAACTGCATTTTGAATAGCATCTGCGGTTTGACCTTCAGTGGTAACATCAGCAGCTAATTCATCTGCATCATTATCGACAGCAACTGCATCAGTTGCATCAGCAGCAGCCACAACATCAGTAGTGTTTTCTGCAGAAACTGCACTTGCAGACAATGCGATTAAAACAACTAAAAGAAAGGATAATAATATCTTCTTATTCATTCTTTTTTTCTCCATTAATTAATTTTGAAATAATGTACTAAGATAAATCTAATTGCATTTCTCTAATCGACATAAATTTTATTTCAGTACGATAATATATTTACATACTATTCAATATAAACATTGTTATTTATCGATGAAAAATAAAAATAATTTAAAATAGTTAAAACTCGTAATAAATATTTTAAAAATATTAAAAGAATATAAAAAAATATTATAAATAAGTATATAAAGAAAAATATAATATTTGTTCCATTTATACAAAAAAATAACATTTAAATTAAGATAATATTATTTAAAAAAATCGACATAACGATGACTAAAAATACATAACATTTATCATAATCTAACGAAAATCAAAAGAATTTTGAAAAAAATAGCTTCGACATGAATATAATTATATAATACTAGATAACAAAAAGATAAATACTAAAGAAATTATTCTTTAAATAATTATTAATGGAGGTGAAATAAATTAAAAATAAGCATATTTTTACAGTTATATTTCTATTAATGATTTTTACATCAGTTAATTGTGTTAATGCATTAGAAAATAACAACACAATTACTAACGATGACAATATCCTTGAAATCACAAACAACGAGAAATTAAAAGACTCCTCAACAGATTTGGCGGATAAAATCATTAATGCCAATGATGGCGATGAGATAATAATAGCACCTGGAACATACAAGCTCCACAATATCGAAATTACTAAAAATCTCACACTCCAAGGAAATGGAAATCCTTCAGACATCATAATCGATGGAGAAAACAAATCAAGCATTTTCCTTATAAGAAGCGATGCAGTCCATGCCAGTTTTAAAAACATCACATTTATTAATGGATTAACCTTGAACTTTGGCGGTGCAATATCAATGGAAACAGGACACGTTTATGTGGACTATTGCAATTTCATCAATAACACTGCATTAAACAATACCAATGCAGGAGGAATTTCCAATTATGGAACTGCAAGTGAAAGAGGATATTTATTTGTAAACAACTCATTATTTCTAAACAATCATGCAGATCATGATGGAGGAGCAATAACAACATGTTACGCATATTCATATATTTACAATAGTGTATTCATAGCAAATTCTGCTCGCAGAGATGGTGGTGCGATTAGAGTAAGTGTTTATGGATATGGTGCTGTTGAGGACTGTATCTTCATGTACAACCATGCAGATGAATGGGGAGGAGCATATTATAGTTGGGCAAGCAATTCTGTGATAAACAGATGCATTTTCATGAATAACACAGGAGGAACAAACGGCGGAGCAGTGATGGTTTCAGGTAACCTTACATTGACTAACTCGCTTATCGTAAACAATACTTCAAATGAAACTGGTGGTTCGTTTTACATCCAACAGCCAATGTTCGATGCCTTAACAGTAATAAATGTTCATGATAATCTCATAACAAACAATACATCGCCGTTAGGAAAAGAAATATTTATTAAATGGAATGCAACCAAATTGCTATTCACAAAATTTAATGATAACGATTGGGGTGATGAAGACCCAACTGACCCTGAGGTTATTGATCCAAATCATGTTACAAAAAGAAGTAAAGTAACCAGCACTAAAAAGTCCAATTTGTTAAATGAAATGAATCTCGATTTATTAAATAGGTACAGTGACATATTAAAAGATTACTTCCCAAGCGGATATTTTGACAGTGATGACAATGTTCCTGAAGATAATAATCAGAACCCTACTGAAAATAACAACATGAATAAGGGTTCAAATGAGAACAACAACCTTAATAATCAGAATACTGTTACCGACAACCCACAAAACAGTAATCAAAATATTAAGGCAAATAATTCACAAAATAACAATCAAAATAATATTGTTACTTCAACCATGCCACTATCCGGCGAAAATACAATTCAAGTAAATGGAACTAGTGATGTGGGCTCAGATTCACAAAAATCAAAAGCCAGTGAAATAATAAAACACACCCCATCAAAAAACATCAGTTCCTTAAACATAGGAGTTATCGTTTTTGTAATTATTGCTCTAATTGCATTCCTAATCGGATATCTAAAACAAAGAAAAGCAAATAGATTATAACTATTTGCTTACTATTTTTTTATTCAAATTACGTGCGAGCAAATAATAGTAAATATAAAAACCACACCAAAATATTGCCGCAAATACACAAGCAATTAAAATCCAAGTTATTATTGGACCAATTCCCAATGTTATCGGCATCCAGTGAAGATATACAGCAACCAAAAACAATACTGTCATCCCGATTCCCATTTGGAAAATGATTTGATAAGGCAAAGCCAAATCTTCTTTTTCATATATTATCCCAGTTAATGAGAATCCCCATCCTGCAACAATACAACCAAAGAACAAATTAATTATATCAGTGCCTGAAAAGTTAATATTTTGAGGCCCTGCTTGAAGAGAAATAAAAACTGCAACCAACAATCCTATAAAACAACCTACAAAAGCACCCATTGCCAATCTTTTAATTAAATCTATTTTCATAATCCCACCTATAAATCCAAAGCATTCTTAAAGTCAGGTAAATATTTTCTTGAGATATTATCTTTCAAACCATTTTTAAGCTCAATGAACATCATTCCTTTAAGTGAAGGCGCTACACGTTCGATTCTTTTAAGATTTACAATAGTGGTCTTGGATATTCTAACAAAATCATTATTTAAAACTTCATCAATTTGATACAATGGTTTTTTAATCAAATACTCATCATTTTGAGTATACACCTTAACTTGCTTATCTTCAACCCTAAACATATAGATTTCATTGAATTCCAAAAGGGCAATATCAGATCCTTTTTTAACTGCAATCATTTCACTGGATTCATCACTTTCAAGAATTGATATTGCTTTTGAAATATTATCCGTCAGTTCATTAGCATGAATATCTGCATGAGGTTCTTTAATATCTCTTGAAACAAACAAATTTACTTTCATGATTTAATTCCTTAATTTCATCATCTCTTCTTCGATTTTACGTTCACGAAAATCTTCACTATCCCAATTATCCACTAAAACATATGCTTTTAAAAAGTCAACCAGCACTCCAATACCCCAGAAAAATACAGGAAACATTACCCACCAAAATTCTGGAGTGCATAACCAATTAATAATTGCTAATATGGCATTTACAATAACATATGCTTTTAAATTTCTGTAAAATTTTATTTTTCTATCGACTCTTCTTTCTGCTCTTTCACGTAAACTATCTGACATGATATTTAGCTCCTTTAACTCGTTAATAATACATAGTTAAAGAATATATAAATGTCTAGTTATGAACTCAACCAAGATGCAAATTATGATTACTGAAATGCAAAAAAATAGAAGTGAAAAAAGCAGCTACATTACAGCTACCAAATAATATAAAATTGAAGTTACTGCAGGAACTGTCAGATTGTCAATTCCACCATAACTGAATGCTTCACAAAGGGTTGCAATAGCAGAAATCACTATAATATAAACAATATTGAATTCAGGCATTGTACATCCTATTGAAGTAAAAACCATCCATACAAATACACTCATGACAGTTGTTACAACAAACATGGTAAGTGATCCTTCAAGAGATTTTGTACCCCCAAATACTGTGTATTTAACTTTACCGAATTTTTGACCGATTAAAGCTGCAAATCCATCACCATACACCATAGGAACAATAGCAAGTGCTACAATCCATATGAAAAACTTAGGATCGTTTGCTGGTGAAAGCATGGAATAAATTGCAATCAGTATTGTCCATATCAATGCATAGAAGAATAAACCTAAAGCATGCCCTGATTCGGTTACGCTGTTTTGAATTTTAATAGGAGAATATTCAGTTAAGAAGAATAGAACTACTGTAATTGGCAGTGTCAAAAACCAAACCATTACCCAAGGATCTGAGAAAAATGGCATGGCAAATATCATGTTACCTACCATAATATGTAAAAATTTACGTGAAACTTCGGGTCTTGTCTTTAAAACCAATTCAGCTACAACGAAAATTACTGCAACATAAATATATACAATGATTAATGCAAGGATATCTGAGAATATCATTCGTCATCATACTCCCCGTATTCACATCCCGCATTTTCCATTTTTACATGATCAATTAAAGTTCCGTCTTTTTTGTATAGTTTTATTTCACCCCAACCGTTTCCACCATTCCATAAACGGTTGTGTCTTTTTTGACCGTCGGGAGCTTCATAATTAAATAACATCATTTCGTCACGTTTACAGTAAAGCACCATTTCCATTTTGGAGTTCTTATTGCTTGCATTAATATGCCATGTGTGAACTTCATCTCCCTCTTCAAAGTCAAAATCGATTTTTACCATGTTCCAAAATCTTGCAAAGTTATATTCATACATTGTTCCTTCATAGTAGAAACCGATTAATAATTTACGAGGAATGGATATACCAAATGCCTTTGGTCTTCCACCTCCAGCTTCAAATGCAGAGTTGTTTAATTTTTTTCCAGAAATTAGGCTAGTTATATTACATGATGAAATCCAAAGCCATGGTGAAGTAAAGTCTCCTCCCCAGTTTTTGTCTGCATATCCATAAGATTTTTCGGGAATGACTTCATATTCTTCGCCGTCCAGCCATACAGTTCCACTGTATTGTGTTTTGATACCTTCTGCATGCCAAAACATTTCAAAAGAGTTTAATTTTCTGAATAAAGAACTTGCACCATAACCTACATTAAATGTGATTTGTTTATCAATGTCCAAATCCCACATCATGTCTCCTGCATCAGACATGTATTCAGGATGATTTTCAGCATCTTCAGCAGATACTCTTGAAAATCCACTCATATGAGTTTCAGTTAAACTGCAGTCTCCAACTTGAATATTAAGTTCATCGTCAGGGCAGTCAAAATATTTCATTGAGTAAAAATTATGAATCTGCTTTGGATTTTTACCCCAAGCACCTGCCTTAATCATACAATAAGAAGGTTTTTTACCGGCTGCTTTATTTTCAGGAAGTTGTCCTAAAGTAGGTTCCTCCTCAGCCAATGCCGGATTACATACAAAGTATTCTATGAAAAATGGTCTTGGTTCACCAGTTTTCTTATTATATGCAGTAAAAGAATGCCACCACCAATCATATCCTTTTTTAGCAAGTGGTCCTTTGAGCATAAAATAATCTCTTTTCAAATCACTTTTATTCATATTAATCCTCCAAAGGTGATATAATATGATATTTATTGAAAATCTCTTAAATAATTTATTATAAAAATAGAAAAAAATAGAAAAAAAGATAGAATTTACATTTCAGACATCATTTCAGAGATATCTTTACGATAATAGAATATAACTGTGCAAATAATTAACAAAACGATAAACAAAATGCCTGAAACTTTATAAAATTCATCTTCATCAAATATTATTTGCTTGACAACAGACTGTTTTTGAGAACCTGCACTGCCAGAACCGCCAGAATTCCCTTCAGAAGAACTTGCCTGTGAAGACACATCCTGGGCATCATAAGCATTTGCAGCATCATTTACTGGATTATTGGCTCCCGCTGCAGGTTCACTTCTTTGACCATTAGTACTGTTTCCGACATTATCCTCAGACTGTGAGGATTGGCCGTTGCCTGAATTAGCATTTCCACCATTGCCATTACCATTACCATTTCCACCAGACCCTGATCCAGAATCTCCTTCCATCCCTTCATCTGGCACATATGGTATGTCAGGATAATCATAACTTGGAGATACACCGTTTGTTGGATTTGAAGAACTTTTAATCTCTTCATTATATGTATTGTCCCTATGTGAACTATCCACAGTTGCTTTTACCAAATCTCCATTTGCTGCATCCACTTTAAATACTCCTGTTCCACCACTCAAAGTCATGGTGTACTTTTGACCGCCAATTTCATAGGTTAAAGTTCTATCTGGCAATAAACTGGCAATATTTCCTTTAGAATCATAAAAAGTTGCCTGGAAAGTATTTGGACCCACTTGAGAAACGACGAATTTCATATTATTTGACCTGACTTTCGGACAAAGCAATTTATCGTCAGTAAACCAATTATCTCCGATTACCAGTGGCTCCCCATAATCATAGTAATAGGTATCCCTTGCCTCAACGGCAACATGGCTTGAATGATGAATTACATTATAGCTGATATCCTGATTTTTAGGCTTTAAGTATTCATCATTGAATTTAATTCCTACAATACTATATGCAATTTCATTGGATTGAATTACATTACTTCCAATATCAGTAATGGAAATCCCATTACCAGAATTACGTAGAATAACATTTCCTTTAATGTTAATATTATCTCCAGCTTTCTTAATGTAAATACCATTAATTTTATTATTATTTATAGTATTTTTAGAAATGTAGAGATTTTCCGGTCCGCTACCATAATTAACACCATTGACACTGTTAGATGTCAAAATACCATTTTGAGCATTATTTAAAATAGAATTTCCATGGATATAAGCCTTATCAGATTTCGCCAATTCAATACCATTGATTCCATTGTCATTTATCTTATTGTTAAAAATATAAGTTGAAATGGCATTTGCAATTACTATTCCGCTTTTTGAGTTTTCAACAATGCTATTTTTAGTGATATTTAAATAAGTTGTTCCTGCCGCTAGAATAGCATTGCCATTTGTTGAAATGTCATTTGAAACCACAGTTACATAATCAGAATCAACAATTTTTATTCCATCACCACTACCTCGAATTTTAAAACCATTAATTGTGGTTAAGGAAGAATTTTTGCCTTTAATAGTGATTACAGGATTTGCAGAACTTGATTTTAAAACTGTATTTGAATTACTGATTAAAGTCAAACGCTTATTGATTACCAAATTAATATCTGAGTAAGTGTTTCCCTTAAATAAAATAATATTTTTATCCTTTGCATTATCAATAATTTTTTGAATTTCAGAGTTTGACAATCCTGCATCCACAATACGTGTGTTACTCATTGTTATTGTAACTGTTTTTGAAGAGGATTTAAAATTGGAATTTCCTAAAAATTTTGTTGTAATTTTGTAAGTTCCATCCTTTAAATTTAGTTGAAGAGAAGCTATTCCATTAGAGTTTGTTGTTTTAGTAAATGTCTTCTCATCAAGACCAAATTTAACTTGAGTATTTTTTAATGCAACGCCATTTTCATCAGATAATTTAATTTTAAAATAATCTCCAACAACATCAAAGGTAGTATTGCTTTTAACATCAATTTGGGTTTTAATTGGAGATGATGATTTTAAAGCCGTTTGGCCAGAAGGAGCAATTGAATTAACACTTTCAGCCGACATTATTGCGGAACCATCATCGGTACCATTATTAACCTCCTGCGCAACACAGAAATTTAAGCTAATAATAACCAATACAAACAGTACCAAAATAAAAGATTTCTTGCTCATTTTTCACCTCCTTTTACTATCGATTAGTAAGAATTAATTATTGATAATTAATCTTATATAAAATATATAATATTTAATAGTATATATTATTGACTAATTTTAAATTAAAATAAATATTTAATTAAATTAATTAAAATAAACTAATTTAATTCAAAAATAACTATTTTATCATATCAATAAAAATATGATATATAAAAAAGTAATATCGAAAGTAAATATAAAAAAATAAGAATAAGACGAAATTACATCAAGTCATGAATTTCATCTTTGATATATAATATTACAATCACCAAACAAATAACTGCCAGAATAGACATGACCAATGAGGTCTGTCCGAATGCTGCTACAGAAACACGATTATGAGCCAGTGCCCCTCCTGCAAAAACAGTCATTAAAACCACAGCAACGGCAGATCCTATTGCACCAATGATTTGTCTTACTGTATTGTTGATAGCTGTCGCATCCTCCACATCACCGGATACAACTGCAATAGTCCATGTTACAGCAGGCATTAAACCCAAACCTGCACCTATAGCCCTTATTATTTGAGTAACGACCATATATTCAACAGAAGAGTTTGAATCATAAGTCATCATTATCAGATAACCAACAATCGAAAAGACACATGACATGATTAATACTTTTCTAACACCAATTTTATTAGCCAATAGAGGACCTACAAAATTAAATACAATCATGACAAGAGTTGCAGGAAGCAAAATTAAACCTGAAGTTGTTGCATTGTGAGAAGTGACAGTCTGAACAAACAAAGGCATTATAACATTCAATCCACACATTGTGAAATAGAGCAATGCTGAAAATAATGTTCCAAAAAAGAAATACTTATTTTTTAAAGCATGTAAATCAACCAATGGTGTCTTAATGTTAAATTGGCGACGTACAAAGAATATTAAACTGAATGTACCTACAACAATTGGTAAAATTACATAAACCAAATCAAATCCATATCCTGCAATGTTTGAAAATCCAAGCATTATTCCAACACATGCCAAAACACATAAAATTAAGGATAACACATCCAAAGGATAATCGCCGGTTTCAAATTCCAATTTAACAACAACCAATGCAATCAATATTAAAATGAATACCATGCCTGCAAAGATTAAAAATATGGATCTCCACCCAACATAATCAATAATCATTCCGCCCGCAGTCGGAGCCAATGCAGGAGCAATTCCAATTATGAAACCAAATAATCCCATATAAACCTGCCATTTTTCCTCCGGAATAACCTTAAAAAGCACGATTTGAGTAATCGGAAGCAAAATTCCAGAACCAATAGCCTGGATAACTCTAGCAATAATCAATACAATAATATTCGGAGACACATACGCCAATAAAGACCCAACCAAAAATAGAGCCAATGAAGACAATAAAATAGTTTTAACTTTAAAACGACGAGTAATATAAGCAGATAATGGAATCATAACCCCTAAAACCAACAAGAATGATGAATAAATCCATTGGGCAGTAGTTGAAGAAACATGAAAGTCAGCCATGATTCCTGCAATACCCGTTGTTACCACACTCTGAGCAGCACTTAAAATAGCTGCAGCAACAATGAAAACAAGTAATGTTGACATTCCCCTATCTAATTTAACATTCATAGTATACACTCTAATAATTATCACAATAAATTATATTAAAAAGAATATATAAAATTAATTTATATAAATAATTTTTAAAAAAAATATATTAAAAATGAACATTAAACTAATAAAAAAGTGTATTTGTAAAAAAGATAATATCCACATGAGATATGATTAGAAGAATACTATCTAAAAGGACAAAATGGACAAAAAAAATCATATTTAAAATTATTTAATGTGATTTGAAATAATCATATCTTCAAGACCCAAATCAAAAATCAGTCGTCTAAGATGTCTTTCGGAATAAACAACTCCAAACTCATTTTTTATCTCCATTTTAACTTCCTGAACACTAGACAATCCTTTTAAGATAACATTTTCTCTTAAAACTTTAAACTGAAGGTCAGACAATTTTGAATTTCTTCCAGACCCTTCCTTTCTAAACAGACCATCAAAACCCTTTTCATTCCAATCCTTAACCCATTTATAACCTGTTTGAGCAGTTTTTCCTCTTTTTTCCATAGCAGATTTAACACTATTGTTGCAATAAATTTCTTCAATAAATGTAACTTTTTCATATAAATCCACAAATTTTTGCAAATCCCTTTTAACCTTACGAATTTCAGAAATGGAGACATCTTTATTAATATTGACCTGCCTTGCCATAAAATATATTTCTTGATAAAATATTATAAAAATTTTTTGTCACCAATATTGCTACAAAAGTATCATGACATGCAAAACTAAAAATAATTAAAAAAAAAAGTAAAAAAAGTTCCCCAATTAAATTTGAGGAATTCTTTCATTTGTATTTCCTCTAGACCATGAGCCCATGTTAGAGTAAAAATTTTTGACTTGTGTTTTAGTGGTCTTGCTTAGACTATATTTAAGTTTAACAATCAAACCAGAAGTATCATAATCATTAAACTGATTATACAAGTAATCTACAGTCATCCAATTTGTTGGAATATTATGACTTCCATGATCATAATCTCCTGAAGGATTACCTACTAGAACTTTTTTACCGTCACTGCTGATATCTAAAACAGCCACATAATGACCCCAAGTATGGAATATTAATGCGCATCCACCTTTTTTAAGTTCTTTAATCGCTTTAGAATAAAATGAACTTTTATAGTAAACAGTGCATTTCATATTAAATTTCTCTAATCCTCTTTTAAGACCACTTGTACTTGAACCGTCATAATAATTAGTACCTGACTTTACACCCAAATGCCATTCATTGACGTAGTTTCTTAAAACTTGACTGCACATACTGGATGATGTCGGACCGCAAGTATAACCTGTATCCTGCACATCCCTAACTTCAGAATAGGTATATGATTTTCCTTTTAAATTTGCAGTAATTTGAACAGGCCAATAATTGTATTTATTTTTAAGAACAATTCTAGTATTAAGTGCTCTTTCAATAACATTCCATTTTTCTCTTTTAATCATATGAATATATTTAGGTTCGGCTTTTGTTTTAAATAAAACATATTTAGTCAATTTATTTTTTAAAAACAAACAGTAACTGTCTCTTTTAATTACAGAAAGATATTGGGCTTTTAAAAGAGTGTATTTAGCATTTTCATTACCCATAATGTATTTACTAGGCATGTAATCTAAATCAGGAACACCGTTTTTAGAAGGTACAGAATAATAGAAAGGACTTTTAACATTACCTTTTACTCCGGTGACATTTTTGGATGCTGATGATTCAGCTGTATCACTGGTTCCAGCAAAAGTAACTGTAACTAGATAAGTTTTAGTACTTAATTTAGGTTTAATTACAACAACGCCCTCAGAATTTGTCTTTTTAGTGAATTTTTTACCGCCAACAGTAATCTTTATAGTTTTACCGGATACTGCTGACGCATAATTACTTTGCAGATAAATTTTCAAATATCCGTTGGTCAGTAACTTATCATTACCAATAAGAATTGAAGTTATCATTGGAACAACAAGTTTAAATGTTTTTGAAACTGAATTATATTTATTATCTCCTTTAAATGTAGCCTTTACTGAATAATTCCCAATATTTTTTGAAATTTTGAGACTTGCAATACCATTAGAATCTGTTACAGCATTAAAATTCTTCTTATCCAAAGTAAAAACTACACTAGCATTTTTAATAACATTATTATTTGAATCTTTTAAGTAAACCTGAAAGTAAGAACCTTTGACAACTTTTGTACTAACAGCTGTAAAAGTTGTGTCTAATTTCTCTTTTCCAATTGAATCTGAATAAATATCATCATTTAAATTTTTATTAAGAACATCATCATTTGATTCTTTTAAATTAGAATCATTTTGTGAAGAAGATATCTCCACATCATTTACTGCATTTAATTCATTTAAATTAGTGTTATCAATTGCGATTGAATCATCAACTTGGTTTATTCCCAGTCCTGTTGAATTCACATCACTAGCACAAACAACGGCCATATTGAATAAAACTAAAATAAAACAAATTAATGCCCATTTCGTTTTTGAATACATATTTTCACCAATAATCATTGAATTCCTAAAATTTTTGCGGAATTTTCATATAATATCATATTTTCTTCTTCAGGAGTCAAACCGATTTTATGGAAAAGTTCCATTTCATTTTCTGCTTCCCACATAGGATAATCAGTTCCCCATAAAACCTTATCAACACCATATTTATAAATGAATTTTTTTGCATCTTGTGGGGACAATTCATATAAACTGGAACTCAAATCAACATAAAGATTTGGAGTTCCTGCAAGTTTTTCTGTTGCTTCAGCCCAAACACTCCACCCAGCAAAATGAGCGCCAATTACCAGCATATCTGGAAATTTTTCAAGAAACGGTTTTAACTGTTCGGGATTGGAATAATTATACCTGTAATCACCACAATGAATCAAGACAGGAACATTACCTTCATTTATAACTTCACCAAGTTTAAAAGCCTTATCTTCATTTAAGGCAAATTGTTGAAAATCAGGATGAAGTTTCACTCCCTTAAGACCCAAATCAATTAGATGTTCAAAATCACCTTCAATATCATCACTATCAGGATGAAGGGTTCCAAAACCTGTGAATAAATCAGGACGCTCTTTTACAACATTGCTGATAAATTCATTAATTGACCTTACTTGTTTTGGAGTGGTTGCAACGGAATGAACTAAATAATGAACAACACCCACTTTATTACCATCTTCTATGAGATTGTCAACTTTACCATTTAACGACATGTCAAGATCATAAAAATCCCGAATTCCTTTAACCGCTTTTGAAGCAATTTTTTCAGGATAAATATGACAATGAGCATTTATTACTTTTTGCATAATTTGTAACCGCCTTACAAAAAAATTAATTTATACTAACATTTAGTTTTTAATCCTTTATAAAAATAATGTATAATCCTGTTAAAAATTAAATCGCTTAAAATAGCTAAGAATATTAAAAAACAGGTAAATTTTGAATGTTTTCAAATTTTTTAAAAAAAAATGTTAACTAAAATATGTCAATTATGCAAAACGAATTTAAAGAAAAATAAAAAAATATAAATAAATATAAATCACAAAATATAGTGGAAATACCTATTCAATCCAGTTAATGCATTCATTTTAAATTTAAACCATTATTTTGTGATTTACAAAATACATTAAATTCAAGCACTATTGTCAATGAAATTTGAAATATTGAAAAACATTAATTTTTGCACAATCATATAAGTTATGGAGTATTTTTACCAATTAATAATTATCTTAATTGGCAGGGGTATGTAGAGATATAACATCATTCAATATTCATATAATGCAAAATCCCATTATTTTCTTGCATTACCTACTCTTCTGGCAATAACCATTTCACCGACAGAAATTAAACCTGCAAAGAATTTTTCCAATCCCCCAGTTGCCCAAATAGCTTCACCAAATGTGGAATGCATAATATTTTCTTCATATTCTTTTGCAGAAATCTTTTGGCCTGTGGTCTTTTTAGATACCAGAGCAGATGCGGCCATCAATTCATCCCATGTTACTCCTTTTAGCTGATGCTGCATTGCCTCATATAACTTATAAACTTTAATATCATACAAATCAGACAGCAGTTCTACAATATCACATGCCCTGACCATACCAATAACCTGATTATTGTCATTAACAACCGGCACTGTAACAAACTTATTGTTTGCAGTTAAGAGAACCGCTTTTCTTGCAGGGTCCATCTCATGAACTGTAGCAATCTCTTCATAACCACTCATTATTTCAGAAATTTTTTCATTTCCTTCCCTTAATCCTCTTGTAATATCAAAAGATGTTACCCATCCAACAAGCTGTTTATCATCATTTACAACAGGACAGGTAAAACGCCTAATCTCTTCCATTACTTTAGAAACTTCAACAACACCATCATTACAGTTCAAATATACAAAATCTTTATCCATTAACTCTTTTGCTCTCATAACAAAACCCCATTTTTTATTCAATATCGATTCTTTTCAATGCCCCTACAGGACAATGATGAGTGCATTCAATACATCTGATACATTTATCATTGTCAAGGACAACTTCTCCATCGATTAATTCTATAGCCCCTGTTGGGCAATTTTCTTCACACAAATAACAATTTACACAAGATTCATGATTGATATCAATATTTCTACTATGAATTATAGGTCCAATATATCTATCAAGCTCAACGGCATTGTCATTTAGTGAAATTTCAACACATGCCCCACATCCGATACACATTTTCTCATTAATATATGGATAGAGTTCATTTTCAATTAAATCAATGCCCAAATCCATATTCAAATCATCAAAGAACTCTTTAAATTCAAGAGTGAATGCATTTGTAGGACATAAATTAGCACAATCATCCCAATTATTATCAATTGAATAGTCAATTGAAATATTATTCATCCTAACTACTCTATGAGGAGACCGGACATTGCTTAGATTATACTCAATAACATCCCTTTCTTCCCCATTATCATAAATAACTGAATTGTCAATCAATTTAATGGCTGAAATTGGACAAGTCTGTACACAAATTTCACATTTTACACATTTATCAGTTATTTTAGCTATTCTAAATATATTAGCTGGTTCGATTGCATTAACTGGACATGCTTCAACACAGGTATTACATCTTACACATTTAGGTGCAACAGCGATAATTTCTTCCTGAGTGGAAAAATCATCCAACTCAAATTGGAAATCATCCCCGTCATCATCTAATTCAACAGATTTCAAAAGAACTTCACGTTCCAAATTTTTCATCTGTTTTATAAAAGATACTTTCATAATATTACCAACTAACTAATTTATTTAAATAATTTAAAAGAATTCCTCCAATTCTTTTGCAGTAGGAAACTTTTCCATTCCAAATCCTTGAATAGCTTTGCTGGCTACCCAATTTCCAATTTGGCAAGATTTTTCAAGGTCATATCCTTTTAAAAATGAATATAAAAATCCACTGTTAAAACTATCTCCTGCACCAGTCGTATCAACAACTTCACATTCATATGCTTCAACAAAACATTCCTGAGAATTATTTATTGCAAAAACACCTTTAGAACCTTGTTTTACGACAACAGTATCAATTCCCAAGTCCAAAAGACCTAAAGTTAATTCTTTTAAATCATCATAATCATTATTACACAACAATCTTAACTCAGATTCGTTAATAAGCAAAATATCTGTCCTTTCAAGAATAGGCTTTAACTCATCGAATCCCTTTTCAACATACAACATTCCAGGGTCAAAACTTAACAGAGTTTCTTTGCTGAGTTTTTCCAAAAGTTCTATTTGAGTATTGAATGAATCCCCAACAAATGAAGTGTAGTGCATTATTTTGCATCTCATAATATTTAATGGATTTATTTCACCAATTTTTATATCATCATTGACCCCTGGAGAAATGTAGAGACATCTTTCACCGTTTTTATCCACGAAACCTATGCACTTTCCAGTTGAACCGCTTTCAGAATAGATTAGATTGTTTGTATAAACACCATTAACGGCCAGATTATATTCAATCAAGTCGCCTTCATCATCTTCGGCTATTTTTCCAATAATTGATGTTGAACAACCCAAACGAGCTAAACCTACAATAGTATTGGCTGCAGAACCACCAGGAGTATCAGTTTCGCTTGTTATAAAACTTTCCTCATCATGAGAAACTATTTTATCTACAGAGTAGAGCCTGTCAACATTTAAAGCTCCGAATCCTATTATCTCCGCATTAAGATCATTATCATAAATTTCCATTTTAAAACCTTATTTTAAGATATCTAATAAATTTATATTTTTATCTCCAAGTTTTCCATCAAAATTACCTGCAGATATTTTTACAACACCTTCAAATTCCAAAGCAGCATCAATTCCTGCTTTAATTGCTTTATTCATTGCATCTTCACTGATTGCATTTATTACAACTTCAGGAATATAATTTACGCCTTCAGGAACTTTTGATTCATCACCTAAAGATTCCTTTAAGGACGGACAGTAAACATGATTGGTGGTAGGTCCGATTTCAGGGAAATTAGTTTCAGGTTTTGAAGCGGCAGAACATATTTCAAATGGTGCTGTAGCTCCTTCAACTTCCATAATTGCATTGATGATTGCATCACCCGCCTCGAGAACTGCTTCTTGAGTTGAACATAAATACCAAAAGTTTCCACCCATTGTTCCATCATTGATTTTGAATTTCTCTTCAATTTGAAAATCAGGAACCGCAATCGGAACATTGATCATTTTTCTACCATATTCTTCGACAATCCATTCATATCCGTCACCACAATGGCCTACAATATCCATCATTTCAATATATTCATCGCTTTCACAATCTGAATAATCAAAAATGCGTGTGAACGGTTTGACCAAAACATCCTGTCTTAATCTGTAGGACAGTTCAAATGCAAACTTTTCGACATCATCTCCACCTAACCAGTATTGAACTATTGCACCATATCTTCCGTCAGGAGTTTCATTTTCTTCCAAAAATCCTTCAACCCCTCCTTCTACTCTGCCGATTACTGCACTTGGTGTAGAAGTGGAATCATATGCTGCCCTTTTTACAATTTCTTTGGTAGGTCCTGTAATTAAAGCTCTTACATATTTACCTTCAAAAGCTTCGAAAAATGTGTCTTCAACTTTATCATAATTCATCATATTACCTTCTATAAACTTAACCTAATTCTCCAATATCCTGACCTCGGATGTTATTTCTCATGTCTTTGCTCAGTTTCAGGATATCTTCAAAGTTATTTTCATCAATTATTTCAATTAAAGGATAATTTTCATCTTTGAAAATATCAAAGAATTTATTTTTTATTTCCAAATCAATTTCATAACTGTCAAATAATTCGCTCAGATTATCTGAATTATTATAATCCCCAATGAACTTTAAAACATTAGCTTTATTAGTTTTTGAATAAATATTAGCTATTACACATGTTGTGATTGCGCTTGGCGATACAATAGCTATTTCTGCTACTTTTAGAGGATATTCATTTCCGTTGAATGATATGCTGATTCCATTGTTTTTTCTTGCAAATTCCAATGGTTCAACGTCAGTGATGCTGTCACCAATATAGAGTATTTCATTGATATCGATAGCATCCCTTTTGATTATCTCATCAATAGCCAACCGTTTTCCTTCACCACCAACAACATCTATTTTTTTGATTTCATCATAAATGCCCATCTTTGGAATCTCATTAAAGAAAATGTCATCAAACAGCTCATAATCATCAGGATTATCCAAAATTTTTTGTTTGAATTCTGTGACTTTTTTAATTTCATCATCATTTAGAGATAATGCATCTACATCCACTTTAGTGTAAAATGTATTTTCAAATGGAAATTCCATATAATTTGAAAGTGCTTCAATATATTGACCATAACTGGTACTAACTATGTAAGTATTCATTGCTCCTTTCAAGTATTTTAAAAGGAATTTTGATTCATCAACTGCATAAATGTTGTTTTGAGAAAAATTAACCAAATCATCATTTTTTATGTTTTCACAAACAAAGAACGGTAAAACTAATTTCAAAGTATTTCCTGCTTTATAATTATCCTTTTTGACAATATCAACCAGATAATCATCATATAAGCTAAGTATTTTGAAAAGTTCACCACCCTCCTCAATGAAATGAACAGCCAATTCAAAAGCATTATCATTTAATGTCAATGGACCCTCACAGTCTGTAATGAATGATTTTTCAAACATCGAATCACCTGAAGTTAATAATTCTTATTGCATCCAATGGACAAATTGATTCACAATTCCTACAGTAGATACATTTTTCACTGCCATAATCGATTTTATCACCATTCAAGGTTAATGCTTCAGTTGGACAGTTTTTAGCACAAATTGCGCAAGCCTGACATTTAGTGGTTGAAATTGACAACTCACCAATCCTCTGATAATGCAGATATGATCTGGCATAGTATAAATCAGTGTCTTTGCTGTAGAAATAGTCATCATAAGCACCGATAGCATCAAATTTACATTGCTCTACACATTTGCCACAATATATACAATTATCATTAATTTTAATTGGATTTGGGCCATTTAATTCAATTGCTCCAACAGGACATACATTAAAACAATCACCACAGGCAATACATTTATTTTCATAGACTTCAATGTTTCTATCCATCAGATAAGAGCCGAATAATTTTGAGAACTTGTCTATTTCAATACTTGAATCCAAACTGATTTTGAGTTCCCTTTCCATCATATCATTTACATTACATTCAATGAAATTTTCAAAATTCTGGTCATTGAATTCCAATGCTATTGATTTTCCGACTTTCTCAAGAACCTTATTTAAACTTATCAAATCAAGAGACAGCCTTTTTATATCATAATCAATAATGCTGGATACAATATCAAATGATTTAATCTCACTATACATCTTATAAGCTTTTTTACGTGAGGAATACTTGATTGCTGTCGAAGGACAGGAATGCATACATTCTTCACATCTTGCACAGTATCCTGGGTTAATGTAAGGCAACTTATTGGTTCTTGCAACATTGATTGCCCCCATTGATGGACATACACGAGTACATGTCATGCATCCGATACATTTATCCTGGTTAACGACAATTGCCTTACCTCCTTTGACTGTTTTAGGAAGCAATTGACCATATTTGATTGCATCAGTCGGACATACTCTAAAACAATATCCGCAGCGAATACATGTATCCTTATCTATTTCACTGTGAGGTTCCTGCTTTCCGTCAGCAACTATATGGATGGAAGCGTTTTTACATGCTTGAACACATGCTCCACAGGCTTTGCATAATTTAACATTGATGTTTGGAACATTCTCTTTTAGGGGAGGGTCCATTTTTACATCAAGAGAAATTGCATCAAATGGACAAGCATTACGGCATAATACACAACCAAAGCAAGTATTTTTTAATTTGATAAGACCATCATCATTATCCAAATAAATTGCATCGATAGGGCATGACTGAAGACATGGCTTATCACTACATTTTGCACATTTTGTTTGGTCAACCAAATAATCAACATCAACATGTCTTAATGGTCTTGGTGTTTTAGTATAATTATCAATCATAACACTCACTCCATAACAATATCCTCATTTAAATTAGATGCCTTTACAGTCGTATAAATAATTTCACCATCATCGAGGGAGAATTTGGCAATGAAATATTTAATAACTGAAAATGGACATGTCTGGTAACAAATACTACAACGTAAACATTTATCCTTATCCCTTACAATCGTATCATTACTTTCATCAAAAGTGATGCAACCAGTAGGACATTCAGGAACACATAATTGACATTTTTCACATTTAGATTCATCCCAATCAATAATTCTAATTTTTAGTCTGTTTACTGCGTTAGTAATGATTTCCCGAGAGACTTCTGCATCAGGAATAATCTTTAATGCATCATCCCAGATGCCTGAAAGAGGAACTTCATATTGCAAAAGACCGTCCTGCTCCAAAGATCTTAAATCAGATTCCTTATCGTTAATATAATCTTCAAGGTAATTTACAGTTAAAAGAATCAGGTCTTTTTGATCTTGTAAGTTTTCAACGAATACTCCTTTCATTGCACCATTTACTGGGCAGACATCAAGACATTCACCACATGAAATACATTTGAGTTGATTCACATGAAGCTTGTCGTTTACAATTTCAATTGCATCAACAGGACATTTTTTCATACATTTCTTACATTTGATACATAAATAATCATCAACAATATATTGCCTTTTTGATGGAATTATATTAAATTCAGGCAATATCAAATGATTCAAACCACATTCCAATGTTTTTGGGTCTGTCGGGCAAACTTCAGCACAGAAACCGCAACGAATACATGCACTAGGATTAATTACAGGATAAGTCAAACCTTCCCCATCTTCAGTATCCTTTTCTCTGACAATTTTTATTGCATTTGGAGAAGGACATGATACTGTACATGCTCCACAACCTATACAATATTCTTTGTTAACCTTTGGAAAGTCTCTGAAACGTTCTGGCTTTTCAACAATTTCAGGGTCAGTTTTTGCATTGGCAAATGCATCTGTCCATGCTTTTCTTGCAAAATCATAAATATACCACATTAGAGATGACATTTATATCACCTCATCAAATTTTTTAATTGCTGTTTGTCCGGCTTCGTTTGTAATGGCAACCCTTTCAGCACATGCAACACAAGGGTCACATGAAGCATAGGTTGCAACGGCATCAGCAACTGTTGGAACATCACGAATCATGTATTTGGCACATGAATCCATATTTGCAATACTTGGAGTTCTTATTGAGATATTCTTAATTAGATTACCATTAGTTTCAATCATGTATGTAACTTCTCCACGAGGAGCTTCATTCTTACGCATTGCATAACCTGATTTCAAATCAGCAGGAGTACGAACTTCACCACCAGGTATATTTTCAATAGCTTGCCTTATCAGACTAATGGATTCAGGAATTTCATCGAATCTTGTAAGAGTCCTTGCATAATTGTCCCCTTCATTCCGTCTAATTACTTTAAAGTCAAAGTGATCATCATAAGTGTAATGTCCTTTTCTGTAATCTTCTTTAACTCCTGAAGCTCTTCCGATAGGACCTACAGCCCTTCCTTTAATTGCTTCTTTTTTAGACATGTAACCTATGCCTTTACATCTCAAAGCAAGTGCAGGACCTTCAGCAAATAATGCACGTGTTCTTTCAAAACCTTCTTCGATTTTTTCAAGATTTTCCAGAATAGGTTTGAAATGGCGCTCATCGGCATCCATTCTAACACCACCAACAACATTCCACCCCATATTAACTCGGTTTCCAGTCAATAACTCAATAGAATCCATTGCATATTCCCTTAATTCCAAAACATGCATAAATAAGGTTTCATGATCCATTGATTTGAAGAATGTGGAATTTGCAAGAAAATGACTTTGAATCCTATCCAGTTCGTTTGTTATTACCCTTAAGAATTGGGCTCTGAGCGGAACGTCAACATCAGAAATTTGCTCTATGGTTTCTGCGAAAGTTTGTGTGTGTTCATATGAACAAATACCACATACACGTTCTGAAAGATAAATTCCTTTCTGCCAAGTTTGTCCTTCAATTATCTTTTCAATACCTCTGTGAACATAACCATATTCAATCTCTGCCTTAACTACCCTTTCCCCTTCAGTTTGAAGTTTAAGTCTGATAGGTTCCTTTAAAGCAGGATGAATTGGACCAATAGGCACTATCATTCTTGTTCCCTCCCACGATCAGCAATAGCTTGAGGACCTACAGCCAGGATAGCTTCCAATATTTCACTAGGCCTTGGCGGACAGCCAGGAATAGCTGCTGCAACCGGAATAAAATCAGAAGCAGGAGCATGAACATGACCTCCTTCCTGATTGAATACATCACCTGATTGCGGACAGTTTCCTACTGCTACTGCAATTTTTGGTTCAGGAGCTTTATCATACACTCTCTTTAAATTATCGACCCATTGCTCGGTAACAGCACCGGTCAATAACAAAACATCAGCTTCACGAGGATTGTTGTGAACATAAATACCATATTGCTCTAAATCATATCTTGGAGATAATAATGCAACGCATTCAACATCACATCCATTACATCCGCCACAATTTACGATACAGACATGAATTGAGCTTTTTCTCACAGCATCCTTTATCGCATTTAACATTGTACTCCCTCTTTTTATTTTAATAATTATATAATAAACATTAATTTTCTGCTTCTTTTTTTAACAATTGGAATAATTCTAATTTTCCCTCTTTTACGGCATCTTCATAAGATTTTCCGTTTTTAATTTCTTTTACCAATTTCATTTTTAAGTTTCTTCCGCTTTCCCTTGGAAGCAATTCTAAAGTATCAATTAACCAGCATAACCTTAAATCTGCATTTAATTTTTGATACAAACAGATATCCTGAGCAGATTCAAATGTCCCATGCAATGCTTCCAATGAATCCAAATCAAGTAAATCAAAAAATACTTCCTCCAATTCATCAGTAGTACAATCAAAATCATTGGAAAGTGGAACAATGATATCTCTCTGCCAAGCATAACTTTTGATAATTCTTTTTTGTATTAATCTCAATTTAGCATCATCATCCATGTTATCACATCATGCTGTTAATTTTAGTAATACATATAATCCTACTGCCAAAATCAAACCTAAAGCAGTTTCTTTTCTACCATATCCTGGACGTTCTCCCATTATCAAACCACCAAGGAGAAATCCGACTGCTGATAAAATAACATTACCTGCATTAAATGCCAAACACCACCCTACAATTGAAACGACAGCTGAAGGTATGTTAAAGCCAGGTACTGCAACATACGGTTCGCCATGTTTTTTATAACTGTAAAGTAAACCAAGAATGGATCCGACAGCAAATGCAAGTATATAAATCATATAATCTAACATAATATCTCCTACGCTGGTTTATAAAGCAATATGAATGAACAAACAATTGCTATAAATGTTATAACAAAACATAATTTCTCTATACTTTCTATCTTATGTGAAAAATTGCCACGGGCAAGCAATACAAATATTGCCAGGGCAATTCCTATAATCACTATTGGGGCGAGAGTGGTTGAGTGTAATAATGTTGCTAAAAGCCCAACAACTATAATTCCAATAGCGACCAATGAAGTCAAATAAACAATTACATCCTCACTATTCATGCTACCACTCCTGTAAATATCATTATTATGGTTCCAAAGAAGCAAATTGCCCCTATAGTAATTTGAATCATTACAGAATGATTTGGACTAAATATTGGTGTTGTAGCGTTAATAAATCCAGTAATAAATGTGATTACAATCATTCCAATCAAATATCCTACCGCATTTAACGGACCGAAGAATATTGTTAAGAATACCCAAAGCATCACATACCAAGCAATAGACTCTGAAAATAACATGAATCCTCTCAAAAATCCAAAGTGTTCGGTTTCAAATCCAGAAATTAATGCCTTATCTTTTGTTATTGCAAAAGGAGAGTATGGAGATTTGGTAATAATTAACATGAAAAACATTAATGCTGCAAGTGGAATTGAAAATATTAAAGGACCATGCACTGACTGATAAGCAATAATTTGACCAATATTCATTGTTCCGGTTACCAAGTAAACAAATACAATAGCTGCAAATAAAGGAAGTTCAGTTGCTGCTGAAAGTACTGCCCTTACACAACTTAACTTACCATAAGGTGAACCTGAACTTGATCCTGAATTGTGTTCTACGATTTTATAAACTGCATAAACACCGAATAAAATTAATAAAGAATCATGAGCCACAGGACCGACAATAACTCCTACAACCCAAATTAAAGCCAAAATAAATACAATACCTATATAAAATACTTTAGATACAGTTTTTGGGATTGCTGTTTCTTTAAAGAAAAATTTCAAAGAGTGTATCAAATGCTGAACAATAGGTGGTCCAGGACGTTTTTGAACACGTGCCATTACCTTTCTATGCAATCCTAGAAGCAAGCTTCCCGCAAGAAATGCAATAATAACATTAATTAAAATATCTGCCATTAAATTCACAATACCACCCTAATATCCAGTAAATGGTTCTTTCACCCTTTCTTCTGCATCTTCAGGTTTTGGTTTGGCCATTGTCAATAAACCTAAAGATAAAATCCATAATGGAATACCAAATATAGCTACTGTGTAAACAATCCATGCTTCAAAGTTTATAACCAAACAAGCAAGAATAGCTATTGTTGATAAGACCAATAATATTAAATAAATACCTTTTTGACTATCCATACTCACCACTTACCACAATACCAATAATAATATTTCAACAGCCCTTACAATAATAAACAATGAACTTAAGTGAATGATTACAATAAATGGAGAACCTGCAGTCCTGAACATTTCCGCTTTGCTTGCAAAAAACGGTGCAACTCCACTTTCACCCAAAATACCTATCAACATCAATACTGCACCAAATACAACCATCGGGTTTGCAGGCATCTGAGACAATACTGCAAGAGACAATGTTCCGGTTGATGCAAGAATAATTGAAGCTCCACCAAACAATGGCAAACTACACATCATAGCAATTAAACCATAATTAAATGCAGAGTTTAAAACGCTGGTTTGTTTTACTGCAGATACAATACCAATATTTAAAATACCTACTAAAGCCATGAATAATGTAAAGTTAAATAAATCTCCAGTTATCATAGCTCCCGCAGATGCAATACCACAAAGCACAGATAAGAATCGTCTTTGTTTAAATTCTTTTGGACCAACTTTAACTTCAGTATTATTTAAATTATGTAATGTAGCCTCTACTTGAGTTTCAGGCTTACTGAATGCAATCAATACTGTAAATCCAAGTAAAACTGCAAAAAGGAACAAGTTAAATGGTGTAACATATAATACAATATCTCCAAGCGGAATTGTTCCAAGCAAATTTCCTCCGAGTGTACCTAAATCCATTACCATCACCTACTCCTTATCAATATCCTCTCTCATAAGCAGACCAATTAAGCCCACTTTTGAAGCTACTTTTAATAGTAATCCACATGCTGCAAGGAATAAACTCAATAACCAATATTGTGGCATTACAAAGAATAATAAAAATCCAATAATCCACAAACACCAAGCTATTCCAGAAACTCCTGCAATACCATCCAATACAAGTACAGGAAGTCCTCTTGCTTTTTTGGACAATGCATATAAAACAATTCCTCCACCAGCTACTGCCCCTCCAGTAAAACCAGTTAAGAATATTCCATAACCAATTAAGATCAATGCAATGAAATTAGGTGCAGTAGTCATGATTTCCATATCCAATGAAAACGGTTGAGGGAATAATGAAGAAGATTTTGATAGATTTCTTCTTGGGTCTTGTTCTATTTTACGCATTTCACGAGTAATCAAAATTTCAGAAATTGCCAAAGTCTCAGCCAATTCTACAACCAGCCCAGGTAAAATTAAAGCTTCAGCCAAATCAGTTCCAACTGCAGATACAACAAAAATCATTGCAAGACCAACCAAATCAGTCAGGATAAGAATGTGAATCTCTTCCCTTTTCATTGCAATTGCCATTGTTCCAATGAATCCTACAATCAAACCAGCATAAATTGCCGGCAGATACATTGTTAAAAATGCTTCAGGAACATACGGAGGTATCATAACCATCAGTTATCCCTCCTTAATTGTTTTGATCTGGCTTTTACATCACTAACCTTTACTTCATTAGCAACTTGTGCAGATTCATTGATAGCTTTTTTAACATCTGCCTTTATCTCTTTTTCATCATTTTTCCTATTCATGGTATAATTAATGGACAACCATGAAGCAATGATGAATGACATCATCAGAATACTGGATTCCAAAATTGTATCGAAACCCCTAGTATAATATAAAACTTCATCTATAAGACCACCCGGAGATGAATAAATTGATGTTCCAAAGTATGGAGATATCGAAGATATCCATTGAGCCAATGGAGACATATATGCTGTTATCATACCCAATTCTGCCGCATTTTCAGGATATTGCGGATTTATATTTCCAGGCGATTTTAAAACTTCACCACCCCTGTCATATGGGGCGATAGCTAAACCTTCATCTACTTGAACTTGAGGAGCTGGCCTAACATATAATTGATCTGGATTTAAAGCCATCGGCACAATAAGGCCAACAATCAATATTATTCCTAAACTGAATGCAAAAAGACGAGGAATATTCTTTGGCTCTGCCAGTTTATTCCATAGAGATCCTATTTTCATACGTCTGCCCCCATCTCTTCTAAACGAATAATTGCTCTGAATAATATTAATGTAATAATTACAGTAGTTGCAAGCAATGTTAATAAAGCTAAAACATGATTATAGCACAACAATACCAAACAAACACCGATAGATGCAACTTCAGTGTTGAATGTTCTGACAATAGGATCATTTACTCCAGGACCCCATGCGGTAGCTATAGTTCCTACAATCGCCAAGAAAATTCCAAAGTAAAAGATTAAGGAAACATCAATCATTTAACTCACCACTTACTTTGTTTTTTCTGATTTCATTTATTTTTACAATAGCCAAAATGAATACTAATGTTGATAATGGATCCACTAAAGCAGCAAACATTGCTACATCCAAATATTTGAATGCAACAACGACTAAAACAAATCCTGCATCCAGAATTGAGAACATTATAACTTTATCCAATGGTTTTTTGAGAAATATTATTCCAAATGCACCTATAACCATTAAAGCCATTGCAATTATTAATATAATTTCCATAATGCCTCACTCCAATAGTATCTCATCATCAAGTCTTTTTAATGCATATGCAATTGCATTAGCACTAATTGTAGAACAAATAAAGAATGCTGCTGCAACCACAAGAGCAAATGGAGTATTTATCACAAGTGCAATAATTGCAGAAACTCCAAAACCAATAACATTCAAATATAGCAATCTTTCAGCCCTATTTTGTGTTATTAATGCTCTTAATGCTACAAATATGACTATAATTCCAATAATTTCAACATACATATAATCACTCCTCTGCATGCCTATTGAATTTTTGAGCTATCTTTCCTAAAAATATAGATGCTCTAACCTGATCAATTCCTTGAATGGTCAATATTGCAATAACCATTCCCACAATAAACATTTCAGGAGTTAAACCAACAAAAGAACAAATAAATACAATAATTGTTGCAGTTAAACTTCCAACAGTTCCAGCATATCCAGGATCGGCACATAACCTGTTTCCAATGAATACGAAAAATGCTGCAATAATTCCCCCTGGAATTCCTAAAAGTAAATATCCTATGGAAGCCATCAAAGTACCAGCAGATGCATCCGGAGAACACAAGATGTTTCCTTGGAAAAACCCACCAGCAATGTCACCGCCTCTTTTTTTGACATCCTCTCCAACAATCCTGGCACCTCTTACACCAGGCTGTTCAGGAAGTCCGAAATAAGTATCGACAATTACAAAATTTAGCCAACAAAGGATAGCAGCAATTATAATTCCAATTACTTCGTTCATTGCATATCCTCTCCACCAGTTTCATCTAAAGGCTTTGGAAATACAAAATCAAATAAATATTTCACAAATAATGCAGACAAAATACCTATAATAGCTGCCAATACAAGTCCATTATAAATAAAAGTATAATTTAAAACCAAGAATATTGAAAATATACCGATAGCTATTATTGGAGTCGGATATAATGCACTCACATCAAAAGAATACCTATATGGTTTGCTAGGTAATAATGGAAGTCTTAAAATTAAAGCCATGATAATTGAAACTATAATAGCTACAATATAAGCTAATAAAACATCGAATAGACCTAGAGTTATGTTTCCAAGCCCATAAATATTACCATATGAAGCAAAAAATATGGTATCATACACCAAATCAAACATATTATTAGACTCCTCTTAAGTAATAAATATACATATAAAAATATATAAATATTGTTACTTAAAAATAATTGATAACGTTCCAATTGTTATTTAAATTAATAATCCATTAGTAAAAATTAAAAAATTAATGCAAAATACAAATAAGACAAATAAACAATACAGTAAATCATTACAATAATCTAACAAACTGTTATTAATTGAATATATTTAAAAATACTACCAAATTACAATAAAAATGAAAAAAACCGCAGCGATTATATATACTATTTTTAATGAACAAATAATATAAGTTGAGGAATAAAATATGGACAGAGACGTGAAAAATTTCAATACCCGACTTAGAACAATAAAAATTTGGGAATTGGCAATAGGACTCATAATTGCATTAATACTTTCCATAATATTGATGTTCATATTTCCAATATTCGAAACAAATGATGATGCATTCATGCTTTTACTGTTAACATTAATTTTAGTATTCTTTATATGGTGTTTAAAAGGCAGTAACGGATTGAATGATAATGTTAAAGGCGCACTTCAAAATGAAAAAGAAATATTATACGTATTCGCAATAAATATAATTTTTGCTTATCTATTTTTGTTTTCAGTAGTTGTTCTAGACATGTTTATTGGAATGAATGATCCAACATGGATAAGTGGTGTTGATATTGATTCTGTCAGTTTAACCCCAAGCGCATTCCTCTATACCCTCATAACATCAGTAGTATTTGCACCGATTATTGAAGAGTTAGTATTTAGAGGTGTTCTATTCAACAGACTGAAAATAAGAATTGGAATTGTCCCTGCAATGTTAATATCTTCCATTCTATTTGCCATAGGCCATGATTTCGGAGGAATAGTAAGTGCATTTTTGTTTGGAATATGTATGTGTATTTTATATTTGAAAACTGATAATATTCTAATTCCAATGAGCGTACACTTAATAAACAACATAGTTGCAACATTACTTGACGTTACTGCATTTGATGCAATTATAACTTCATTTCCATGGATAATTCTACTTGGAATATTGATTTTAATAGCCACAATATTATTGATTAAATATATTGTAACAGAAACAAAAACTCTAAACAGAAAGTTTAGCTAAAAAAAAGAATTAGTTAGTGGAATCCGCATCCACTACAAGTTTCACATTTTTCCTCTTCTAAAGGATCATATTGCTTATCTTCTTGCAAAGTTGCTGAGATGAAATATTGGTCAAGTTCTTCTTTACTTTTTAAAACAGGAGAAAGACCTTTGAAGTCACATTTGATGTCTCCGGTTCCACCTATATCCACTAAAATAGGTTCACCTAATTTGAATCTTTTAAAGTATGCTTCAATTTCACCTATTAAATCACCAGGTACTCTAAAATTAAAAGATAAAACATTATTCTCCTTCATTTTTAAACCGACATATTTTTGGTCGATTTCGTAATTTAAACCTAATTGTTTTTTAAAAATTACATTAGTACCAATATCTGCAGATGACATTTTTTATAAACTCCTTACTTTAATTAAATTAGAATTATTGTTTTAGGTATATAAAACTTTCCTATAATGTCCAAAATGATACAATTTAAAAAAAATTTTGTTCAGTGAATTTATAATGAATTAACACGATTTTTAATAACCTTTATATAACTTCAAATTCAAAATTTATAATATGTTATAATATTAATTATTATAATTTAAAATCGATTAGAAAAATAGGTGTTTTATTTATGAATGAATACAACAAAGATATTGGAAATAGAATTAGAGAATTAAGAGAACTATCAGACATTACTATCAAAGAAATTGCAGAAGAATTGAATATTAAAGAAGAAACTTATATCCAATATGAAAACGCAGAAGTAGACATTCCAGCTAGTTTTTTATACGAGCTCGCACATATTTTCAAAGTTGATTTAGGATTATTATTAACCGGTGAAGAAAGCAGAATGAGCATCTTTGACATAACCCGTGCAAACAAAGGAGTGTCAGTTGACAGGAGAAAAGAATATACTCATGAAAACCTATGTTCTAATTTTATCCATAAAAAAGCTGAAACCTTCCTTGTTGTTGTGGACCCTAAGAAAAACCCTGTTCCTTCACTCAATTCACACCCTGGACAAGAATTCAACTATGTCCTTGAAGGATCCTTAAAAATATATATACACAATAACGAAATCGTGTTAAATGAAGGAGATTCAATCTTTTTCGATTCAACACATAGACACGCAATGATAGCGCTTAACGACAAACCCGCTAAATTCTTAGCAGTAATTATATAATATTTATTAGGAGTAATTGATATGACCTCAGTAATTGGAGATTTTGTTGAAAGAGTTGATTTCAACTCTTATGAAGACTTTTATAAAAATTTTAAACTAACTTATGAAGATGATTACAATTTCGGATTTGATGTTGTAGACAAATACGCTGAAATTGACCCTGAAAAAATAGCTTTAATCTGGACTAATGACCATGAAGAAGAACATGTATTCACATTTAAAGACATGAAAGAGAATTCCAATAAAGCTGCAAATTTATTTAAACGTTTAGGAATTAAAAAAGGCGATTGCGTAATGTTAACCCTTAAAAACAGATATGAATTCTGGTTCTGCATGGTTGCATTGCACAAAATTGGAGCAATACCTATTCCAGGAACACACATGCTAAAGCTTCATGACATTGATTTCAGAATAAAGGAAGCAAACGTGAAAATGGTGATATCTGTCGAAGAAGATTCATTATTGCCAGATTATGAAGAAGCTGAAAAGTCACTGGGACTTGAATTGCCAAAATTAGTAATTGAAACTGACAGAGACGGTTGGATAAACTTTAACGATGCCATAGAAAATGAAAGTCCAGTATTTGAAAGGCCAACCGGTGAAGAGAAAACATATGCTGAAGAGATTTCATTGATATATTTCACATCCGGAACAAGCGGACTTCCAAAAATGGTTTCACATAAGCACACATACTCTTTGGGACATATCCCTACTGCAAAATATTGGCACAATGTTGTAGAGGATGGAATTCACCACACTTCCGCAGATACAGGTTGGGGAAAAGCTGTATGGGGAAACCTTTATGGTCAATGGATTGCCGGAACAGGAGTATTCATTTATGATTACGACAGATTTAATGGTATTAAATTACTTGAAAAGATTATAGAATACAAAGTAGACACATTTTGTGCTCCTCCTACAATTTACAGATTCATCATCAAAGAAAATATTGAAGGATATGACCTTTCAAATCTGAAATACGTTACAACTGCAGGAGAACCATTGCCTCCTGAAGTATCCAATAAATTTTATGAATTATCAGGTTTAAGAATTAAAGAAGGATTCGGTCAGACAGAAACCACATTATCCATAGGAACATTCATATGGCTGGAAGCAAAAATCGCTTCCATAGGTAAACCTTCCCCATTATTCAATTTAGAATTATTGGATGAAGACCACAACAGAGTGGAAATAGGTGATGAAGGAGAACTTTGTTTCAAGTTAGAAGATGGGCCGAACCCAGGATTATTCAAAGACTATGTGAATGATGAAGAAAAATACAAAAAACAAATCCACGATGGATATTATCATTGTGGAGATACTGCATGGGTTGATGAAGACGGATATGTTCACTTTGTCGGAAGAAATGACGACATTATCAAATCTTCAGGTTACCGTATCGGACCTTACGAAGTAGAAAGTGCAGTACTATCACATGAAGCAGTTTCAAACTGTGCAATTACCGCTTATCCTGATGAAGTCAGAGGCCAAATCGTAAAAGCAACAATCATATTACAACCTGGCTTCGAACCGTCAGATGAACTTACCAAAGACATTCAAAATCATGTTAAAAAAGTTACAGCTCCATATAAATACCCAAGAATGGTGGAATACACAGATGAAATTCCAGAAACCATCAGCGGTAAAACAAGGAGAGTTGAAATAAGAGAAAATGATCAAAAAAAGAATTAATTAGATGATATAATGACAGAAGAAATATCTTATCCAGTTATAAATAAAGAGATTTGCAAAGGCTGTATGAGATGTATAGTCGGATGTCCTCAAAACGCAATAGCACTTAGCCAAGACATGAATAACGCAGGATATCAATTTGCTTATTATAGTGGAAATGGTTGTACAGGATGCAAGGATTGTTACTTTACCTGTCCAGAACCATTAGCACTTGAAGTACATCAAATAAAAAATATTGTTAATGACTCAGTTGCGAAAATGATTAAAGCCAAAGTGGCAAATCAAGGGGGAGAATAAATGAGTAATCAAATGGTTAAAGGAAATACTGCAGTTGTTATAGGTGCAATGTATGCAGGCTGTGACTGTTTCTTTGGATACCCAATTACTCCTGCAAGTGAAATCTTACATGAAGCATCAAAATACTTCCCGATGGTTGGAAGAAACTTTGTTCAAGCCGAAAGTGAAGAAGCATCAATCAATATGGTTTACGGTGCATCAGGTACCGGTCACAGAGTCATGACATCATCATCAGGACCTGGAATAAGTTTGATGCAGGAAGGATTTACATTTCTTGCAGGTGCTGAACTACCTGCAGTCATCGTTGACATTATGAGAGCAGGACCTGGACTTGGAAATATCGGACCTGAACAAGGAGACTATAATCAGGTCGTTAAGGGAGGAGGTCATGGAAACTACAAAAACATTGTACTTGCTCCAAATAGTGTTCAGGAAATGTGTGACTTGACAATGAAAGCCTTTGAACTTGCAGACAAATGGAGAAATCCAGTAGTTGTTTTAGCTGATGGTACATTAGGTCAAATGGCAGAACCATTGGTATTTCCAAAAGAAGCAGTTCAACCAAAAAACGATAAGCCATGGGCAGTGAAAGGAAATGAAGAAACCATGGAAAACCTTATCACTTCCATTTTCAATGACTTTAATGATTTGGAAGACTTTAACTTCAAACTACAGGAAAAATATGCTAAAATCGATGAAGAAGAAGTTATCTTTGACGAATATAAGGTTGAAGATGCTGAAATTGTTTTAGTATCATTCGGAATAAGCAGCAGAATTGCAAGGTCCGCAGTGGATAAAAGCCGTGAAAAAGGATTGAAAGTTGGACTTTTCAGACCTATTACATTATCACCTTTCCCTGTTGACAGGATAAAAGAATTATCCGATAAAGGCGTAAGCTTCATTTCAGTCGAGATGAGCAATGGCCAACTATTGGCTGATGTCCAATTTGCGGCTTTAAGAAAAGAAGATACTCACCTTGTCAACAGAATGGGTGGAAATCTAATTGAACTGAAACATGTGCTTGCTAAAATTTATGAAATAGCAGGAATTGAAGATGAAAACTTGGATACTTCAAAAAGAAGTGATGAAAAGGCAAGTCCAAATATTATAGATTAGAGGATGTGGAAATATGAGTGAAAAAGAAATAAACGATAAAGATTATGAATTACAAATCCGCAGAAATCCACAATCCCTTTTAGAAGAGTATCCTAGAAAAGGAACCAATATTCAGTCAACTCACTACTGCGCAGGTTGTGGACATGGAATTTTACATAAATTAATTGCCGAATGTATGGATGAGCTTGGAATACAAGAGAGATGTGTTATGATTTCTCCTGTTGGATGCTCAGTATATGCTTACTTCTACTTTAACTGTGGAAACTTCCAGACCGCTCACGGAAGGGCACCAGCAGTAGCTACTGGAATTTCAAGAGCTGAAGACAATGCAATCGTAATGAGCTATCAGGGAGATGGGGATTTAGCTTCAATCGGTTTAAATGAAACATTGCAAGCTGCAAACCGTGGAGAAAAGATTGCAGTATTCTTTGTAAACAATACAGTATATGGAATGACCGGTGGACAAATGGCACCGACAACATTGATTGGTGAGAAAACCGTTACATGCCAAACAGGAAGAGATCCTGATTATACAGGACACCCTACCCACATGTGCGAATTGATCAATACATTAAAGGCACCAGTATTTATTGAAAGGGTTTCTCTAGCCAATCCTTTAAAAATCAGACTTGCAAAATTTGCAATAAAACAAGCCCTAACCGTTCAAAAAGAAGGCAAAGGATATTCATTTGTTGAAGTTCTATCACCTTGCCCTACTAACTTAAAACAGGATGTGGCAAGTGCACAGAAATTTATTGAAGAACAGATGGAAAAAGAATTCCCTGTTAAAAACTTCAGAAATAACTTATACACAAAAAAACCAGTAATAAGGCCTGCCAGTGACTTTTCAACAGAATCATTGGATAAAATATTTAATGTGAACAGAAGCGAAGGTTCAGGTTACGTTGATGAGGATATTGAACCTGTAAGCATTAAAGTTTCCGGATTTGGTGGACAAGGAGTTTTAAGCGCTGGACTTACAATAGCTCAAGCGGCCTGTGCTGAAGGAAAACATGTTTCATGGTATCCTAGTTACGGACCGGAACAGAGAGGTGGAAAATCCAACTGTTCAGTTGTAATTTCAAATGAAACCATAGGAACCCCAGTTGTGGATGATATTGACATTCTTATTGCTTTAAACAAGCCATCCTTGGAACAGTTCTCACATGATGTTAAGGAAGGAGGAGTAATCCTGTACGATTCAAAGATTGGTGAATTTGAAACTGACCGGGACGTTAAGGTTATTGCAATGCCTTGTGTTGACATTGCTGAAGAACATGGAAATGCAAGAACTGCAAATACTGCACTTTTAGGTGCATTGACCGAGTTAGGTGATGTTTTAAAACGTGAATCTTATGAAAATGCTATTCGTGAAATGTTTGCATCAAAACCAAAAGTCATTGATGTGAATATTGAAGTTTTAAAAGCGGGAGCAGAATGGATTAAAAACAATTCATAGTGTGATTTAATGACATATAAAGAAAATGCTAAAAAATATATAGAAAATTACGATTTAAGTATAGGAGATACCATTAAAGTACACAAGGAAGATATCACCTATACTGGTATTTTGCTTGATAGGCCTGAAGATGCCGACGATGGGTATCTGGTTATAAAATTGTCCAGCGGTTACAATATAGGAGTAGCTATAGACAATACTACTGCGGAACTAATTGAAAAAGGAGAAAAACCTAAAATCGGTTATGATGAAGAGGACATTCCAACCGATCCCTCAAAACAGAATATCTCAATCGTGTCAACAGGTGGAACAGTATCATCAGTCATTGATTACAGGACTGGTGCAGTTCACCCTAAATTTACCGCTTCAGACCTTGTAAAGGCAAATCCCGAACTATTAGATTATGCTAACTACAACGTTAAGGCATTATATAATATATTAAGTGAAGATATGAAGCCTGAATATTGGGTTAAAGCTGCTGAGGAAATAGCCAATGACATTTCTGAAGGTGCTGACGGTGTTGTAATAGCTCACGGTACTGATACAATGCATTATACTGCAGCAGCATTAAGTTTTATGCTCAAAACACCAGTTCCAATTATTCTCACAGGCGCTCAAAGAAGTTCAGACAGACCTTCAAGTGATGCCAACATCAACCTGATTGATTCAGTGGTTGGCGCAAAATCTGATATAGCCGAAGTTTGTGTGTGTATGCATGGAAGCTTGAATGACAACTACACTTACCTGCACAAAGGAACAAAGGTTAGAAAAATGCACACATCAAGAAGAGATACTTTCAGAAGTATAAATGCTCAGCCGATAGCTAAAATCCAAAATAAAAAAGTCAAAATCAATCCTGATTACAGCTACACAAAACGTGGAGCAAATGAACTTGAATTGAATACATCCATTGAGGAAAAAGTTGGATTTATCAAAAGTTTCCCAGGCATTTCCAAAGATTATATTGAATATCACATCGACAAAGGATATAAAGGTCTTGTGATTGAAGGAACCGGTCTTGGACATGTGCCAAACAACTTAATAGACTCATTTAAAAGAGCACAGGAAGAGAATATTCCAATAATTATGACTTCCCAGTGTCTTTACGGAAGAGTCAACATGAATGTTTACTCAACAGGACGTAACATTCTTGATTCCGGAGTCATATCAGGATTGGACATGACCCCTGAAACTGCATATGTCAAATTATGCTGGGCATTGGGTCAAAGTGACGATTACAATAATGTTAAGGAGATTATGCAAACTAATGTTGCAGGTGAATTTTCACCAAAATCCTCAATTAAGGATTTCTTGAACTAGGTGGTTAATATGGATTATAATGAATTAGGATTAAAAATGGGACTTGAAATTCACCAACAATTGAACAGTGAGCATAAATTATTCTGCCCATGTAAAACAGAACTTGTTGATGATGATTTTGATGAACTTGTTCAAAGAAAATTAAGGCCAACACAATCTGAACTCGGTGAAATTGACAGAGCCGCTTTGCAGGAATCCTTAAGAGGCCTTAACTTCAAATATGAAAACTTTGAAAAGCATACTTGTCTTGTTGAAAACGACGATGAACCACCTCACAGCTTAAATGAAGAAGCATTGGATATTTGTATAACAATTGCCTGTTTGATGAATATGCATATTGTTGATGAATTCCATACAATGCGTAAACAGGTTATCGACGGAAGTAACACTGGAGGTTTCCAGAGAACAGGTATGGTTGCAACTGATGGTTACTTGGATACCCCATATGGAAGAGTAGTTATCGAAAGTTTAGGTCTTGAAGAAGACGCTGCAAGAAGAGTTGAAACCAAAGACGGATTTACAGAATTCAGACTTGACAGATTGGGAATACCTCTTGCAGAAATCACAACAGACCCTTCAATGCACCATCCCGATCAGGTCAGGGAAGTAGCATACATGCTCGGCCAAATCTTAAGAAGCACAAATGTTAAAAGAGGTCTCGGAACAATCAGACAGGATCTTAACATCTCCATTGCAGAAGGTGCACGTGTAGAAATCAAAGGTGTGCAGGACTTGGATTTAATGGCTGAAATTGTAAACCGTGAAGTTACAAGACAGCTTGAATTAATTGACATTAGAAATGAACTTAAAAACAGAAATGCTGAAGTTCTGGAAGAAATTCATACTTTGGATGAATTATTTGAAGAAACCGAATCCAAAATCCTAAAGTCAGCTGAAACCATAAAGGCAGTTGTTTTAAAAGGCTTCGACAGTTTGATTGGTCGTGAAGTTCAACCAAACAGGAGATTTGGAACTGAAATTGCAAGTTATGCCAAAAAACGTGGCGTTTCAGGAATATTCCACTCAGACGAATTGCCAGCTTACGGAATAACCCAAGATGAAGTTGATAGAGTATCAGAATTCTTAAATATTGGTGATGATGATGCATTCATCATTGTAGCCCATGATGAAGATATTGCAGTATCAGCTTTAGAAGAAGTTAAAAGAAGAGCAAACTTAGGTTTGGACGGCGTTGTTGAAGAAACAAGAAAAGCACTTGATGATGGTAATACAGAATATATGAGACCTCTTCCGACTGCAAACAGAATGTATCTTGAAACAGATATTCCATTATTCAAAATTACTGCAGATAGAATTGAACCAATAGCTAATGATTTGCCTGAATTGCCGGACGTTAAACAGGCTAGAATTATTGAGGAATATAAGTTAAGTGAAGACTTGGCAACACAGCTTGTTAAAAGACAAGAGGCTGATATGTTTGAAGACATTTTGGCTGACGTTAGTGTTGATGCAACACCAGTCGCTTCACTTCTTGCATATGACTTGCGTGAAATCAAAAGGGAAGGCCATGACATTGATGTATTAACCCTAGATCACTTCAAAGGAATCTTTACACTTTTAGCGGATGGCAAAATTGCAAAGGACAGTGTTCGAAAACTAGCTATTGAAACCATTAAAAATCCGGATACTGATATCTCAGAAATTGCCGAGAAAAGCAATTTGGTTATGATGAGTGAAGATGACGTTGCCAAAATCATTGCAGAAATTGTAGCTCAAAATGAAGGAATGGTTAAAGAACGTCAAATGGGTGCAATGGGTCCTTTAATGGGAATGTGCATGAAACAGCTTAAAGGAAAAGCTGACGGCGGACTCGTGAATAAAATCGTTCGTGAAGAAATTCAAAAGATACTCTGATGAGTATCTAAATCTTTTTTTTATTTTTTAAACAAATCGAATACTTGCATTTAATCAATGCATGCATCAATAATTTGACATGAAAGATATCATCACTATCAAATAATTAACTCATTTTACATTAACATGGATGATTTCAAAAAAATAGTCCGATGCAAAATCAAGATGTATATGTTCAAGAGGAATTTAATCAGGATTGCCGAAATTCAATCGTTAATGTGAAAAAAAATAAATGTCAGTAGATACAATCGTATCTACTTATAAACTTTTGCAGTTTTTCTATCTATAAACTTTTTAGAACTGACTTGGTATTTGACTGTTTTTCCGGCTTTAAGCTTTTTCAAAACACCTGAAGAAACAGTTACCTTTGCAATACCTTTGGAGTTGGTTTTTGCAGTATATGTGCTGCTGCCAAATTTGAAAGTGAGCTTTTTGTTTTTATAAATTTTAGAACCTTTCTTAAATTTTGCAGTCAAGACTAGCTTTTTGGCTGATCTTTTAACTTTGACCGCTTTTAAAGTCAATGTATTTTTAAAAGTGCATTTCTTTAGAGTTCCACCTAAAATCTCATTACCATCCCTTGTTGCATTGTTATCGCTGAATGTACATTTTATTGCTTTGGCACCAGAAACTTTAGGTTTATCAGCATATTTAAATCCATATATTGCGCCTCCACGTATAGCATAGTTTTTTGTGAAAACAGAATTTTTAATGGAATTTTTATAAAATTTTACACCACTTTTCCAGTTGCCGTTCTTATCATAACTGCCGGTCAAATCATGGCATTTAAAGTAAACAGCACCACCATTGCTGCCGGCCTTATTATAATAGAATTTGGAATTTTTAATATAGAGATTTTTAGCACCATATACAGCACCCCCTACTTCCTTAGCTCTATTTGAAGTGAATTTGCTTGAAGAAATACTGAGGTGAGTAAAACCGTAAACAGCTCCACCACGTCCAGATGCAACATTCTTTGTGAATTTACAGTTGGTTATATAATCAGTTAAAGGAACAATGGAAACATCCAACATCAATGATTGGAGAAGATCCTTTATACTTGTCACACCATTCTTACCTAACTGAAGATTGAAATAATACTTAAAGGACTCCTTAAAGTTTAATGAAAAAATTGCGCCAGCACTTCCATAAGCAGTATTTTTATAAAAATTACTGTTTTTACATTTCAAAGCTCCGATAGAACAGATTGCTCCCGCTGCAATTTTTGCACGATTATTCTTAAAAGTACATTTGTCTAATGTCAAATCTCCAGCATTGACTATTGCTCCACCATAATACTTGGTGTAACCATTCTTAAAGACCATATTTTTTAAAACTACCTTATTATGGGCATCAGGATTTAAAGTAAACATTACAAAGAAAATTCTGGATTTTGATAACCCATCCAAGGTATGTCCATTACCATTAATTGTCAAGCTCTTGTTAATTATAATTCCAGTAGTATTGCTTGCTTTATCATAAGCATAATCCTTTTTTAGAGTTATTGTACTGCCCTCAGGGGCTGAATATATCATAGACTGCAACTCTGAAAATGTGCCCTTGGAACTGGCGGAAAGCAAGTCTTCCTGTGAACTAGAAATTAACTCATCTTCACTACTTGAAATTAAATCATCATGAGGAGAATTAAGCAATTCCTCATTTTCATCATCAATAATCTGTTGATTGCCATAAGCAGTTACATTTTCATTAACATCACTTGCAGCAACGCACGAAATGCTAAAGAGTATACAAATCAATATTGTAAACATAACTACATTCTTTTTAAAATTCATGTATAAACACCTTAATTTTTAAAGATTGATAATATTTTTGTGTTATAGGTATATATTTGTTTTGAGAAAAAATTGAATGCAATTTTAGCATTTCAGAAAAAATATCAAAAATTATATCATATATCCTAATTTCTAACAAAAAAATATGAACAATAATTTTATATTAATTGCATTATATATTATTAATGAAGGATAATTCAAGAAAAATATTGAATTTGGGATTTGATATTTTTAAGATTTTAAAGGAATTTTAACTAATAAAAATATGTTGATTATTATTAGTAACTTCCAGAATACGTAAATCTTTCTAAAAAGTGTTTAAAATAAAAGTGGTTTGAAATGAGTAGGAAAGATATTGAAAAAATTGTTGAATTAATTGAAAACAATGCCAAAAGTGTATTTGCAAATCCCATAGTGACAATTGTAATAATAGCAGTGATTATATTGCCTTCCCTTTATGCTCTCATAAATATCGAAGCATGTTGGGACCCATATGAAAAAACAGGCGATGTACCATTTGCTATAGCCAATTTGGATAACGGTACAACACTTGAAGGCCAAAAGTTAAATATAGGAAATGAACTTGTCAAGGAACTTAAAAATAATACTAAATTTGATTGGACATTTGTAACTGAAGATGAACTGCGGGACGGTGTTGATTCGGGAAAATATTACGCTGGAATTGTAATACCCAAAAACCTGAGTGAGAATATCGCTTCGATTACAAGTGAGCATCCAAAACAGGCAAAGCTAGAATATGTTGTAAACATTAAAGCGAACCCTGTTGCTAACAGATTAACTGACGCCGGTGCAAATGCAGTTTATACATCACTTAATGCTAAAATTGTAGAACTTATAAATCTTGCAGCATATGAAAAACTTGGAGAGCTTCAATCAGGCCTTGCTGCAGGAGCAAGCCAATTATCCAGTGGAGGATCCCAGCTTCAGGCTGGTGCAGACCAAGTTTCCGCAGGTGCAAGTCAAGTATCTGATGGTGCAAGCCAAATAAAAGAGGGATCAAAGACCGCTCAAAGCCATGTGCCTGAAATTGAATCCGGTGCAAAACAGGTAAGTTCGGGGTCAGACCAACTTCAGCAAGGAGCTGAAGAACTTCAACAAACCGTAGACCCATCATTGATGCCGGACGGTCCTATAAAACAATATACACAAGGAACTTCTGAACTTGCCAACGGAAGCAGTGCACTTGCAGACGGGTCAGTTGATCTAGCACAAGGGTCCGCAGAACTTGCGCAGGGAGCGTCCTACTTAGCGGGAAATTCATCATTACTTGCTGATGGATCCGTAAGTCTAGCAGCAGGTGCAGAACTGCTTTCAAGTGCAGCTGCACAAGCACTATTCACAGCATCAGCAGGTTTAGCATCATCTGCCGATGCACTTTCAGCTATTACTGGAATTAATGAAACAGCTCTAGGGGACTATTTCTTCGCACCTATAAAACTGGACAGACATGAAGTATATCCAGTACCGGATTATGGTTCTGCAGTATCTCCATTCTACATCGTATTGTCCATGTGGGTTGGTGCTTTAATTACATGTGTATTGATGCCGCCAAAATCAAGTGAAGGAACACCATATTCCCCATTTGAAATGTATGCAGGTAATCTTTTACTTTATGTAATTTTAAGTATTCTGCAGGCATGCGTAACCATTACGGGAGCGTATATTCTGGGAGTACATATTGATAATTATCCACTATTCATACTGTCGGCCACACTGGTATCGGTGGTATTCATGACTTTAAGTTATTCAATAGTTTCAGCGATCGGTACCGTCGGAAAAGGTATAGTAGTAATTCTTTTAGTATTCCAGATATCAGGAACCGGAGGAATTTACCCAATAGAGATTATGCCTGACTTATTCCAAGGATTATATAATTACCTTCCAATGACATATGCAATCAGACTAGTTCGTGAAGCACAACTGGGCATTGTTTGGTCCAATTATACTCCTGCATTAATAATACTTCTAGCAATTGGTATTATTACCATTATTGTTTCAGTAATTATTAAAGAAAAAGCAGACAAACCATCTAAATACTTTGAAGAAAAACTAAAAGAAAGCGGATTATTTTAGAAGTTGATACTCAACTTCTATTTCTTATTTTTTTAACAAACATTTAATGAATTGACATTACATATGCTTTTTGATCTTATATGGATTTAGGTATACCTAAAAAAATAGAAATATTTATATAACATGACAACACAAGTAAGTAATAGAGTTAATATTTAGGTGTACCTAAAATACTCTCATATTATTAGTCAATACTAATCTCCGAAATTATAATGTGTTAAATTAGATTTTGCACAATTTCTCTAATTTGATACAAGTCGTTGGAAAATTAAAAAAAAAATCTGCCAAATAAATAATTTTCCTCAAAACACAGGTGTTTAAAACCTCAATTAAACACCTATCATCTCTCTTTTTTACAATAATTTCTTTAATGAAATGATGATTTTATCATACAACCCCACATTTAGCGACACCATGAACAAAATTTAATAATTATGAATAAACAAGAATATTAATTTTAATCATCGATAGTAACACAACATTTTGTATTTAATAATTCGTATTTTATATTTAAGTTTATCTAGCCTAAAATAAAAAAAAAGTAAAGTAACTGCCAAAGCAATCACTTTTTAATTTTTACATTCTTTTTAACAGTGTCTTTTAGGTATGTTGCCTGATAGATTACCTTTTTGCCGACTTTAAGCTTTTTCAAGACATTTGATTTGAGAGTGTATTTGGCAACCCCTTTGGAATTTGTTTTGGCTTTGTAGGTTTTGCCATTGAACTTAAAGAGCACTGTTTTCTTATTAAGATATTTGCCATTGACTTTTGCCAGGCTTGCAGTCAAGACAAGTTTTTTAGCGGATTTTTTGACAGTAACTGATTTGAGACTTATCAAATGTTTTACAACAACATTATTCTTGACATTTACCCCATTATACTGAACTTTAATGGTATGTGTACCTACTTTAAAGTTTTTGTCAATTTTAATTTTGACAAAACCATCTTTATCTGTTTTAATGCTTTTCATTTTATTGTCAATGTAAACCTCAACATTTTTTCCTCCAATTTCAGGATTTCCATCATCTCCAATAATCCTGACTTTATAATCAGCATTGCTAGCATAGCATACCTTTAAATTCTTGTTGTTTACAATGCGCTTTACGATTTTCAATATTCTTGTGGAATTGCCTGCAATTTCAGATGAAACATATACTTCATATGTTCCCACATTTAAGTTTAGCTTGATATCCGCAATGCCATCATCATCAGTGATTGCATAATACTGGTTTGACATGATTTTAAATGAAAGCAATTTGTTTGAAATGCCGTTTCCATCCTCGTCAGTCAATTTGATTTGATAGTCATAGCCACTGTTTTGAGCACGTGTCATGTCATATGCATTGAGCAATGCTGATTTGACATGAATGTTGATTTTAGTTTTATTGGACACATAATTGTCATCACCACTGTAAGTTATTTTAGCCGAATGATTGCCTGATTCCAATTTCGGAAGAACAATCAAGCATCTTCCATTGTACAGTGAAGAGGAGTATATATTTTCACCGATTTTAACATCAATTGTTCCGGTCGCATTTTCTGGAAGAACAATTGAAATCTCTGCATTTTCATCACAGGCAATGTCTATGTCACCGACATCTAAAGAAATATTTTGCTTGCCTGTGACATTCTTGCTTTCATTGTCAAGAATTTCCATTAAGATTCCATCCCTTACTCCATTCTTACACACATGCAGCTTTGTTGCATTGAAATAATGAGCAATTGTTTTTGTAATGATCAATCCAGGTACAAAAGTATTAATCCTTTCAGCCTTAACATTTAATATCTTTAGATAGTTTTCCTGTGTTGGCTGGTTGAATTCCCCCAATAAATCATCCAGCATTGAAACTGGAATATATTCCGCATCATCATCAATCCATCCAAGATATAATAACACCTTTTTAATTGTTTTAACTGATCCCCCAATACCAAACAAATCATTTCTTTGAGTATCATTAGTTACAACAAGTTTTTTGAGCTCTGACAATACCCTATTTTCTATTTCATTGACTTCAGTGGCATTTGGAAACAGTCCACTGACATACTCCAAGTAACATGAGCTTACGCCTATAGGCATACTTTCAGAAGTTATTACAGTTTTATTTATGAAATCAATCACTTCACAGCTTCCCCCACCCAAATCAATTACAATACCATTATAGGTTGTTAAATCCGTGTCTTTTACAGAGTTAAAACTTGTTTTTGCCTCTTTTTCACCACTTAACAATATAATATCCAATCCAACTTTCTTTTTAACTGTTGCAATTACTTCTGCACTATTGTCAATCTTTCTTAAACTGGCTGTTGCAAATACAAATTTTGTTTTTACTTTAACCAAGTCCATAACATCATTAAAATCCTTTAGGACAGATACCAATTCATCGATTCCTTTTTTCGTTAGATTGTTATTTTCAACATAAATGGCAGTTACTGATTTTTCAGACAATGAAAACACTGATTTAGGTTTTCCACTATCTTTAATTTTATATATGTCTAATTCCATGGAATTTGCACCTATATCAACAATGCCATACAATGGAGATTCACTTTTAAGTGCAGAATCATCACTTTTTTCCAAAACAACATTATTTTCAGCACAAGACATATTTAAAACATTTTCATAGTGAGAATCTTTTGACAACTCCTCCTGAGAAATCGTTAAATTATCATCCATATCACTTATTACATCAACATTTTGATTTTCTACACCAACAACATCAACTGTAACATTATCCTCAGCATTAACAGCCGAAATTGCAAATAAAGAAATAAGAACTATTGCCAGTACCATCAATTTCCTGTCTGTCAAAACTTTTTCCCCCTCAAAAAAGTATTTTTAACTAATAATATTTCTATACAAATTATATATAAATAATTATTGAAATGAAAAATATATGAACAAACAATAGTTTTCTGTTAATAAAATATATACCTGTTAGAATTGATGACATCACAAAATAAAAAGAAAGATATTTCAAAAAAAAATTAATTACATAAATTATCTTAAAAAAGATACCAAATTAAAAAAAATACCAAAATACTTAACTTTTATATAATATTATTTAAAAATTAAATATAACTTTTAACACAGTTAAAGTTTTAAAAATTCAAGAGGTAAAAAGGAATGTCAATCTATGATTTTGAAGTGAAAGATGGAGAAGGAAATATGGTTTCACTCTCCGAATTCAAAGACAAAGTACTTTTAATTGTAAATTCTGCAACAAAATGTGGTTTTACTCCACAATACACAGAATTAAATGAAATTTATGCTGAATTTAAAGATGAAGGTTTTGAAATCCTAGATTTCCCATGCAACCAATTCGGAAATCAGGCCCCAGGTTCAACCGAAGAAATTACAGAGGTATGCCGCAACAAATGGTTAGTGCCATATCAAATCTTTGATAAAATTGATGTAAATGGTGAAAATGCAGACCCATTATTTGAATACATAAAAAATGAACAACCATTTACCGATATTAAAGGTAAGGGTGCAACTGCATTGAAATTAATGTTGAAAGCGAAAGACAGACATTATAAAGACAATAACGACATCAAATGGAATTTCACCAAATTTTTAGTGGACAGGGAAGGTAATGTCGTTCGAAGATTTGAGCCAACCGAAAGTTTAGATAATGTTAGAAAAGCAATTGCGGATTTAATTTAAAATTAAATCCCCATTTTTCAAAGAGGAAGCAATATGGAAGAGTATGACATCATCATAATCGGTGCAGGCCCAGGAGGCCTTACCGCAGGGATTTATGCAGGCCGTCAGGGAACACGAAACTTAATAATTGACCGTGATCTTGCAGGTGGAATTGGTCGTGAAGTTCCAGAAATGGAAAATTATCCTGGTTTTGACAACATTTCAGGGTTAGAATTAATCGAAAAAATGAAATCCCAGGCAACTAAAAACTGCGAGTTGCATGAAATGGAAGAGGTAACAGACATTGTTAAAACACAAGACAAATATCGGTTCACAGTCAAAACCAACAAAAGTGAATATGCCTCAAAAAGCATTATTCTTGCAACAGGCAGTTCCCACAGACATTTGGATGTAAATGGCGAAGAGGAATTTAAAGGCAAAGGTGTGAGTTATTGTGCAACCTGTGACGGATTTTTCTTTGCCGGACGTGACATCATCATGGTAGGTGGAGGAAACAGTGCCCTTCAGGAAGCGATTTATCTTAAAAATCTTGGAGCGAATGTTACATTGGTTCACAGAAGAGATGAATTCAGAGCGCAAAAACACCTGCAGGACATGATAAAAAAAGAAGGCATTCCAACCATACTCAATGCAACCGTTGAAGAAATCAAAGGAAACATGCTTGTTGAATCAGTTATCTTGAAAGACACAAAAACAGGAGAACTCCAGGAATTGCCGGTGAATGGTATTTTCATTAGTGTAGGATACATTCCTCACACAGAACTTGCCGAACAGTTAAACGTTGATTTAGATGAATCCGGCCACATTATCATTGATAAAGAGCAAAAAACCAATATAGATTATGTTTATGCAATTGGTGATGTGTGCGTTGGGCTAAAGCAGTGGGTAGTTGCATGCGGTGAAGGTGCAGTGGCTGCAACTTCAGCATACACTGACATCAAACAAGACAGCTAATATCTTTCGGACAAATATACGTATATAAAAAATGCAATTAGCACTACAACTATAACAGGCAATAACCACATAAACAGTTTAAACAATATTACTGCTACGAAAATAGCGATTATAATTAATATCAAATCTTTTAATTCCATGTAATTCAAATATATATACTATCATATATAAATTTAAGGAATTGAAAGAACTTTTTTTTAATTTTTTTAATATCCTTTGAAAAACTATAATAAATAAAAAAACTAAAAATAATATCATTATATTTTCATGGAGTATAAAATGACAATTTTAGTTATTAACAATAAAGGACAATACAATCATAGAATCCAAAGAAGTTTGCAGTATCTCAACATTCCATCAAAATTAGTTTCAAATGACTTGAGTATTGAAGAAATTGAAGCTGAAAATCCGATTGGATTGATTTTAGGTGGAGGACCATCACTTGAAGGTGCAGGCATGAGCGAAGAATATATAAAACACTTCGACATTCCAATTTTGGGAATATGTCTTGGTCACCAATTGATTGCAAAAGCATATGGAGGAGATGTTGAAACTTCAGATACTGAAAGTTATGCTCAAGTGAAAATTAATATCAATAATGATGAAAACTTATTTAAAGAATTGGCACCTGAAATGGATGTTTGGTCATCACACAAGGATGAAGTGAAAACAATCCCTGAAGATTTTGAAATCCTTGCAAGTTCAAATCTATGTGATGTGGAATCATTTAAACATAAGGATAAGGATGTTTACGGAATTCAATTCCATCCTGAAGTGCATCATACTCCAAAAGGTGAAATAATATTTAAAAACTTTTATGAAATATGTCAAAAGGTGTAATAATGATTGATAATGCTGAAGACTTAGCTACAAAAGCACAGGACAATAAGGCCGGTTTAAAAAGACAATATGTCAACATCCCAATAGGTGATGAAGAATATGGATTTAGAATCTCTGGAATCGGAGGCAAATCCGTCAAAATAGAAAAATTCATAAAATACGATGACATCATCGAAGCAATTGAATCCGGTAACGATAACGGTTTGGAAGCAATGATTAAACAAATCATTGAAGACTACGAAGAAGAAGATGAGGAATAAAATGTTAAGCCCTAAAGAATTTATTGAAGATGCAGTTCAAAAGATTAAAGATCAAATCGGTGATGAAAAAGCAATTATTGCATTATCCGGTGGTGTTGACAGTTCAGTTTGTTCCGTTCTTGTACAAGAAGCAATTGGAGATAATTTAACTGCAATTTTTGTTGACCATGGTCTTTTAAGAGCAGGTGAAGTTGAACAAGTAATCAACACCTTTAAAGACAGATTAAATTTCAAATTTGTTGATGCTTCAGATGAATTCATGGATGCTCTTGCAGGAGTGGATGATCCTGAAGAAAAAAGAAAGATTATCGGAAAAGTATTTATTGATGTCTTTGAAAGGGAAGCTAAAAAGGCTGATGCAAAATACCTTGTTCAAGGAACCATTGCACCTGACTGGATTGAAACCAAAGGCGAAATCAAATCTCACCACAACCTAGCTCTTCCAAGTGGAATGGTATTGGAATTATGTGAACCAATTCGTGACTTATATAAAGATGAAGTTAGAGAAATCGGTGATGAATTAGACTTACCGGCTACAACAGTATACAGACAACCTTTCCCAGGACCAGGACTTGGTGTACGTGTCGTTGGAGCCCTTACAAGAGAAAATGTTGAAATATGCAGAAAAGCAAACAAAATTGTTTGCGATGAAATCGAAGCTGCAGGCATTGACAAGGATGTATGGCAATACTTTGCAGTGCTAACTGACACTAAAGTTACAGGTGTTAAAGGAGATCAAAGAGACTTCGGATATCTCGTTATAGTTAGAGTAGTTAATTCAATTGATGCTATGACTGCATCCGTTGCTGAACTTCCTTGGGAAGTCGTTCAAACCATTTCAAAAAGAATCACATCAGAGATTTCTGAAGTTACACACGTTGCACTATCCGTTAGTGACAAACCACCTGCAACCATCGAATTCTGTTAAATACTATTTTAATCAATAGTATTTTATTTTTTTACTTTTTTTAGAAAACATGAAAACCACAAAAAATGCTTATCTTGCCAAATTAACAGAACAAATTCAAATGAAGTCTGTTAAAGTCGGAAAAAATTTAGAAGGAACCACACCCCCATCAGTTTTTATTGGAAGATGGTCATATCCTAAAGTCTATGCCGGACCTATGATGAGTTCCCAAATGGGCGATACTCATATTATGGACTCTCCCGAAGAATGGATCGGACAAAACAAGACCCAGAATGAAATTATAGATTATAGAATGAGTCTTGTACGAGGAAAACAGCTGATAAAGATTGATGATTTGGAAAATCCTTTTGTTGAAAAGCTTCAAGACATTTCACTTGCATCCAAAACAATTGATAGTGAAGCCACATTCGGACGTCGACCGACAGGATCATTACTTACAGAAGATAGTATGCCCCATGGACCCAGTGCAGTTATAGAAAAATTTGACATTGATGCTGTTAGATGGGATAAACAATTGGAAAAAACATTTTATGATACTGATTTAAAAGCAACAGAAGCTGTTTTAAATCTACATAACAAGGAAGTTCCATTCTCAGCTATGCAAAAAGCATTTTCAGTTGGTGCAATTGGTACAAAAAATAAAAGAAAACTTGTTCCAACCAGATGGTCTATTACTGCATGTGATTCAACATTAGCAGATGAATTTTTAAAAGAAGTTAGAAAATTCGAAAAACTGGATACATATAGAGTTTTTGAATTTGGAGCACTTAATAATTATTATATTATAATTTTAACACCTACAGAATGGCAATATGAATGGTATGAAGCATTTATAAAACTAATGAAAAATGAAGAATTAATATTTTCAGATTATGAAACCAATGGAGGTAAAAAAGAATATTCCTGCGTTGGCGGGTGTTATTATACTGCAAAAATGGCAGTCCTTGACTATCTCTTAAAAATTAAAAAACAATCAGGATTGATAATTTTAAGAGAAGCATATGATGGATATGTACCATTAGGAGTATTTAATGTAAGAGAAAATATAAAAGAAGCAATGTTAAGACCTTACTTAGAATTTGAAACATTGGAAGATTGTTTAAAGTATTCTGGAGAAAAATTAAGGATTCCTATTCGCAGATATGTTAAGCAGGGAACATTGCTAAATGAAATGCTTCACACAAAGCAAACCACCCTTGATATGTACTTCAAAAAGTGAGTGATATGTTTAAGTTTAAAACCCCCTCTAATAAAACGTTAGAAACAATGTCTGAAATTGCAAAAGGAAATCTTAATGATGACTTTGAAACAAAAGCGATAAACAAGATTCAGAATTTGACAGACCATGAGAATGTTAAAATCACATCAAGCGGAAACAACAGCATTTTCATTGCACTTTCAGCAGTTGAGGGAGATATTATTGTGCCAGACCAAGGAGGATGGCACGGTTTTAAGCAGATTGCAAAATTCTTAGGAAAAAACATCAAAACGCTGAAAACAGATTTGGGAATTATAAATCCAAAATATTTAGATGAAATGGACATTGAAAAGGATTCTGCATTAATATACACAAGTTTTGCAGGTTACTGCGCTGAACAAGACACCAAAAGCATTTCAAAATATTGCAGTGCCAATGACATTTTAAGTATTGAGGATGCATCGGCAGGAATAGGGGACAGAAAGAATAATCTTGGAAATGGAAAGTATTCAGACATAATCATCGCATCAACAGGTTCTCCAAAAATGATTAATGTGGGAAGCGGAGGATTCATAAGTACAGACAATACAGAAATCTTTGAAAGAACAAAACTTCCTCAAAAATTAAGCAAAACATCACAAATTGTATGTGGAGGTATATGTTGCGAACTTGAAAATGTTGATGAAAAACTTGAAGTTACATTTAATGCAACAAAGCATCTAAAAAACAACATACCTAACACAACCCATCCAAATAAAAGAGGCGTTAATGTAATTATACATCATGATAATGCAAAAGAAATAAGTTGGAATTTAAGAAAGTCACTGCCTATTGACAAAAGCGGATTTATTACCACTTGCCCAAACTACAACAGAATAAAACAGAAGGCAATTGCAGTTGAAATTAAAAACCTGGCATATGACTGCCTTGAAAAAGAATATCTTGATAAAATAATTGAAGAAATTAATAATCAACTGTAAGTTTGGTTATTCTATCAACCAATATGTCTTCAGCAGACATGTTTTCCAATTCGACATCACCAATTTTATAAATCTCTTTCAATTTATCCACATCAGCGGATAATACATCATCATTGCGGTCAAATAACTTGGAAAGATCATTAGAATAATCAATACAATTAACCAAAACTGCACATAGATTCATATCCCCTTCTTTTAATCCCAATATATTGAAGGCTTTGGAAATCTGTCTTTGAGCAGAACATCTCACAACAATTTCAACACTAATGTCTTTTGCAAGATTTTCACCACGGTCAAATGCAAGAAATGCCTGATTGACCCCATGAATTATGTGATTTTTACCAGCGATTGCATCTGCATTTAAAAGTTGAATAATTTCACCATCTTTTTTAATATCATCAATTTGCGAAAGAGTTTCACCAACAGAAGCAATATTTGCATTAAAACCTAAAATTTTTATATTATCCCTAATCATGTGACCACTAATCCCTAAGCAACCTATTTACACCGGCAATATAAGCCTTAACACTGGCATTAATAATATCCGCCTCAGTACCACGAGCAGACACTACATTATCCTCTTTTTGCAGTTTGATAATTACATCAATAAATGCATCTGTACCCCCAGTGATAGAATCTACGTGATACTCAATAAGCTCTATATCCTTGAACATGCCTAACGATTTGATTGCATTGATTGCAGCATCAACAGGACCAATACCAACACCAGCATTTAAAATTTCCTCACCATCTACAATAAGTTTAACAGATGCAGTAGGCATGACCTTATTTCCGGAAACAATAGTAATCTCATCAAGTTTAATACGGTCTTCATGATTAATTTCCAAAACATTGTCAGCTATTACCTGCAAATCCACATCAGTGACGGTTTTTCCCATGTCCGCCAAATCTTTAATATCATCACATATCTGTTTAAGCTGACTTTCATTTACTTCCAAACCTATTTCCTTTAATCTGGAATTCAAACCATGAGTTCCCATATGTTTACCAATAATAAACTTACGAGTCCTTCCAACAAGTTCAGGAGTCATAGGTTCATAAGTAGCGGAATTTTTAATGATTCCATCAGAATGTATCCCGGATTCATGAGCAAATGCATTTTCACCAACAATCGCCTTGTTGGGTTGAATGTACACACCAGTCAATCTTGCAACTAATTTAGATACATCATAAATCTGATTGATTTTAATGCCTGTTGAAAAATCAGGAAGCAATCTGTCAATACTTACAACACATTCTTCAAAGGAAGTATTTCCAGCTCTCTCACCTATACCATTAATGGTTGTGTGAATTTCAGATGCTCCACCCTTGATTGCAGATAAAGTATTAGCAACAGCAAGGCCAAAATCATTATGACAATGACATGAAATAGGAACTTTGATATCGTTTAATTTAGAAAACAAATCATAAGAAGTATCTGGTGTTAAAATACCTACAGTATCACAAACACAGATCCTATCTACACCATGATCTATAGCATTAACATATATATTTTTTAAGAAATCAACATCACTTCTGGAAGCATCTTCAGCAGACAATTCAACAATCAAACCATGGTCCTTACAGTAATCAACAGCATTGTTGGACAAATCCAAAAGTTCATCCTTTGAAATTTTTAACTTATCTGAAATATGCAAGTCAGAAGTGGGAACAACAAGATTTACCGCATCAACATCACAGTCTAAACAATAATCTATATCAACATTTAATGGTCTTGAAAAACTTAAAATTTCAGCATTGAAACCTTGTGCTGAAATTTCTTTAATGGATTCTCTTTCACCTTCAGAAGTAATTGCAGAACCTGCTTCAATAAAATTAACTCCAATTTCATCAAGTTTAGTGGCAATTCTAAATTTTTCTTGAGAAGTTAAAGAAACCCCAGGTGTTTGTTCTCCATCTCGTAAAGTAGTATCTAATATATTGATATTCAAAAAAATCACCTAAAATTATGCAATAACGGTATTAAGTAAAAAGATAAGTAACATAAAAAAACAGTCAAAAAGAAATAGATAAATTATAGTAATAGAAAGCTTGCAGCGAAATGAAATTCCCATAGAAAACCATAGTACACAAACAAAACACAAAAGGACTTCACTACTGGGATCGAAACGAGACCAGGTATAACCC
>NZ_OMWD01000015.1 GCF_900314695.1 uncultured Methanobrevibacter sp.
TAGCCAAATCAGAAGCCGGAGAAACATCAATTATTTCAGAATCATTATTATTACTCAAATCATAATCAAACTCACGAGCACTAACAGAAACATTATTTTCGACAGTACCAGTCTGATTAACCATAGTAATAATATCCAATTGAATATCCTCATCAGGATTTAATTTATTTATTGTCCAAATACCAGTTTTAGGGTTAAATTTACCACTGCCATTATCAGCAACCCAAATCAAGGATTTAGGAAGGACATCATTCACAACAATATCATGAGCGACATCAAGACCATTATTTCTAACAACAATACTCCAAGTCACACAGTCCCTATAGTTCGGATTACTTTCATTTACAGTTTTTACAACCTCCATATCACAAGCAGGATTGATTAATACCGATGCATTAGCACGGTTATTGGACAAATCATGATCAAATTCGTTTCCAGTAACATTAGCAATATTGACAAAACGGCCAGTATTTTCAACTTTACAGATTATTTCCAAAATAACACTCTCACCAACAGCAAGTTTATCGATGTTAATAACTCCATTGGAATAACTACCTTTCTCCAAAACAGAATCAACATAAACAAAGCCATCAGGCAAGACATCAGTCATAACAACTCCAGTTGCAACATCAGGACCATTATTAGAAACAATCAACCTCCATCTAACCAAATCATTGAAATTAGCCTGAGACACATTAACATGTTTAACAATAGCCAAATCAGAAGCCGGAGAAACTTTAATTATTCCAGAATCATTATTATTACTCAAATCATAATCAACTTCCTGACCGGAAACTGAAACATTGTTTGTAATTACTCCTGTTGCATTTACACGACAAATGATTTTTAATCTAGATTCCTGATTAACATTAAGAGTACCAATGTTCCATATTCCAGTGATATGGTCATAATTTCTATCGTTGCTAATCCAAATCAAAGATTTAGGAAGAATATCTTTTGCCACAACGCCATGTGCAGTATCCGGACCATTATTTTTAACGACAATAGTCCATTCCACCAAATCATTATAATCTGGAAGTGAATTGTTAACCATCTTTTTTACTTCCAAATCAGATGTTGGAGGAACAATAATGCTAGATTGATCATGATTGTTAGTTAAATTAATGTCAAACTCTTTAGAAGTCACATTAGCTTTATTAACTATTTCACCAGTTTTATTAATTATGGCAAAAATATTAACAATCTTTTGCTCACCAACATTCAATTCACCAATATTCAATATACCTGTTGCAGGATCATATTTTCCACCACTGTCATCACGGATATAAATTAATCCTTCAGGCAAAATATCAGTTACCACAACGCCGGTTGCTTTATTTGGACCTGCATTTGTAATGTTTAATGTCCAGACAACAACATCTTCAAAGTTATAATTATCTGAATTAGAGGATTTCTCTATTCTGCTGTCTATCTTAGGAGAAACTGTGAAAGTTGTCCTATTGGTTATTGCTTTATAATAGGTATCTTCAAAGTGTTTTGCAGTTACATAGTATTTTCCAGGTTGTAAATTGTTTAATTCATCTGAAACTTCACCTAAATAATTAGAATTCAATGTCTTATTGTAAACAACAGTGCCGTCATCTTTTTCTACAGTCAATTCTATTTCCATGTTATATTCACGATCATCCTGATATAATCTCCCATCATTTGTTGCACCATTAATCGGATTTTCATTATCAATTTTGATTTTAGAATAGCTTGCAGCATTGTAGATTGCATTTGAAACAGCCAAATTATTATATTTTGCAATATTATTTCCACCATGAATGATAGATTTGATTTCTTCACTATCTCCATAATAAATATCATTGGCAAAAATTGGCAATGCATAAACCCATGCCTGATTCTGATACATAGTATTATTGACAAATATTGATTTTTCACTGAATTTATCCAAGTAAACGGCACTACCATTTCTTGCAGTATTATAGTAAAACTCATTATTTTCAATGTTTGTGTTGGTACTGTTTACATAGATTGCACCACCTAAACCTTCATTGTATTTATCTTTATCCGGAATTGCACTATTATTCCTAAATGAAGAATTAACAATGAATGTATTTTTTCCTTTGGTAAATACTGCACCACCATCAATTTCAGCAATATTACCATTTAAAAATGAATTTTTTAATGTGACTGTAGTAGCTTCCATATTCAATGCGCCACCATATGTTGATGCATAATTATCATTGAATTTACAATTATCGAATTCGATATTAAATCCACATAATTGAACTGCGCCACCCAATGGGGCTTCATTTTCAATAAATGTACAATCATTAATTTTTAAATTCATTGAAGGATAAAAACCAAGACCTGTAGATAAGGCTCCTCCATATTCTGAAGCCTTGTTGGATATGAAAATACAATCATTCAATTTCCCAGATGCATGATATGTTAACGCTCCACCCTCATCAGCAGAATTGTTAATAAATATGCATCCTCTATATTCTACACCATTACGGATGCATCCTGCACCACCATGAGTATGACCACCTTTAGAAGTTACATAATTGTTGGTGAAATTACAATTTGAAACAAGTCCATTACAATTTGGCTCATCCATACCTATTTGAATCGCACCCCCATAACAATCACTTCCAACAGTATCAATAACCCGATTAGATGTAAACAAACAATTAATTACTTTTGAATTCTTTCCAAATAACCCTAAAGCACCTCCTGCTATATTTGCAGTATTTGAACTAAATTTACAATTTTTAACAACCGTATTTACCGCAAATGATGAATTATACCTACTACTTACTCCTGCACCACCTGTAGAAGCATGGTTATTTTCAAAAATACAATTATCGATTACAACATTATTGCCTTCAATATATATTCCCCCACCTCTACTACGATTACCATTAATAAATTTTAGATTGCTGATAACAGTGCCTGCAGCCGCACTTTTAATCGAAAAAATCCCTACCGAATTTTTACCATTGAGAGTGGCTGAAGACGATGATGTTATCTCCAATTTTTTATTTATATAAATACCATCATTGTCATTTTTAGATACGAAACTACCTTTTAAAATAATTTTATCATCAGCGCTTGCCTTATTGATCACCTCTTGAATATCACTAAAACTACCGCCATTCAATGTATATGTTTTAGCAGTTAAAATTTCATCTTTTTGATTATTGTCCAAACTTAACAGTTCATTTTGAGAATTTTCTAGCGTATCTTCAACATCTAAACCAATTTCCATTTCACTACTATTTTCATTTAATTCAACAGCATATGAATTGTCCATATTTAATCCAAATGCTGCAAATACTAAACAAACAAATAGCATCGAAATTAAGAAATTTTTGCTAATTGCTATCTTTTGAGTTTTTTTCAACATTTTATCACCTAAGCGAGGACGATGACAAATACCATTAATTAACAAAAGCTATTAATTAGCAATTAAACTTTTTACCTTAATTAAAATCCTAAAAAGAATGTCCCATCATTATAAAATTTAAAACAGTTCCAAAATCATTAGAAAAACTATTCATTAGCCCCCTAACACAAATATTTTTTTATAAACATTTGCCCAAAGTTTAGAACCATAATAATTTTACAAAGTAAAATAAACTTTTTTAAAATCTTGCTAAATTTACCTTAAAATAAAAGATAACCTCCTTTAAATCCTCAAAATCATTATTAAACTTCAATTTATTTAAATTTTTTCTAAAAAACGATAGCAATTTCTTATTTTAAAAAAATATGCCATTCAAAAATAAAAAACATAAAGTGAAATAAAAAAAATATTTTATCTATGAAAGAGAAATAAAAGTATAATAAAAGTTAAGGTAAGAGACATGAGGAAAAAAATCGCAATATTAATAATGGCATTACTATTAATTGCACCAGTTATACAAGATGTAACTGCAACTAAAACTGTTTTTATCACAACAGACAATATTGTTGATCATGATTTCGATGTAGGATTAATAACAGCCATTAAAAACTACGTACAGGAACTTAGCGGTGGAGAACTTCAAGTTGTAATTGATAATCAAGCCCCAGCTGCCGGAGAAGGTTATCGGTCGATTGAAGTAACAAGTGATGCAAGCATAGATTTAGCTGCATCAGATGCTGGAAATTATATACAATTAGCAAATTATAGTGCACATTCCAATAAACAAATTGTTTTTGTCAATATAGGAGATTATGACTTAGATAACTCTTCAAACTACCTCAGAAGAGCATGGGATGACAATTATACCAATGAAACTATTGCTGGAGTGCATGACCCTGGAACACTTCTTAGAAATTCAGGAATATTTTATGTACAACCTGCAAAAGAATTCCCAGACAAATACAAAAACGGCATTTTAGACAATTATGATGATGAAATGGCTAAACAGATTGCTCAAGAAATTGTTGGCATCATCAATACCCATGATAATGATACAAAAGTATTCAGCGAGGATCTGGTTGTTAAAAATAAAATTAGCCCTGCAGGAATGGCAAATGCAAGCAAAGAATTATTGAATAGTGGTGATAAAGAGTTTAATGGGACCTTCGGAGCATACACTGCCCCACAATTATTATATCAAACCAGTTCCTATTTAAATGGTAATGGATTAGATATTCCAAAAACTTTCAAAGAGCCTGAAAATCCAATGGGCGTTTCAATATTTGCAAAAGGATCATATTCAATTTCTGATTATTTCAAAATGGGAGGAATAGTTAGAAATTATATGGACGAACATGGTCAAGCCCCTGACTCAATTGAATATGAAGGTGCACAAATCAGTTATTATGATTTATTATATAACTTCGCAAAAATAACTCAAAATCATACAGACAGTGCACATATGGGCTTTGAAAATGAATATCAGTTTGAAAAAGTAAATAGTTCATTCTTACTGGATGCATTCCCATTCATATTAGTATTATTCATATTATTCCTTGCGTATTTAGTTTATAAACGAATAAGAAGATAATTTTTAATATCATAAAAAACAAAATTTACATTTTAAAAAAAATAGAGGGAAAAATTATGAAAAGATATATAGCAGAATTAATCGGAACAATGGTTCTTGTATTATTTGGATGTGGAAGTGCAGCAATTGCAGGTTCAGTTTTAGGAAATCTTGGTATTGCAATGGCATTTGGATTATCAATTGTAGCAATGGCATACGTAATTGGCGACATATCAGGATGTCACATCAATCCAGCCGTTTCAATAGGTATGTGGATAGATGGCAGAATGGAAGCAAAAGACTTAATAATGTACATTGTATTCCAATGTATTGGTGCAATTATTGGTATTGCACTTCTTGCAGCTATTATTAACTCATCAGCATACCTTGGAGGATATGCTACAACAGGATTAGGTCAAAACGGATTTGGAATGGCATCAAGTGTTGGCCTTAATGTCGTAGGTGCAATTATTGTAGAAATTATCTTAACTTTTGTCTTTGTATTCACCGTTCTTGGCGTTACCAAAAAAGTGGAAAATGCAACTATTGCAGGTATTGTAATAGGTTTAACATTAGCATTTGTACATATTATGGGAATTCCGTTAACTGGTACTTCAGTTAACCCTGCACGTAGTTTAGCTCCTGCATTATTCATGGGCGGTCAAGCTCTCCAACAAGTATGGGTATTTATTTTAGCACCTATAGTTGGTGCAGTAATTGCAGGATTACTATACAAAGGTTTAATTTCAGAGGATGCATAATCCTCTAACTTTTTTTATTTTCAAATTTTTATACTTCCAGTATATGTATAACCCTTAATCTCTTCAAAATCAGTTTTTATTTTAAAATCAAATGTTTTTTCATTAGCAACATACATATGAGCCAATGCGATTCCCACATCAATAGGATTCCACTTTTTAAGAACTTGACGCTTTAATATATTCTGTCTGATTTGATATACGTCAAAGCCATCCCCAGTATGTTTAAAGTACCAAGGTTGCGAATTGATAGCTGACGGCGCTAATCGTGCAGGTTCCAATCTATCATCATCGTTGTCACTGATTTTGGATAATTTTTTTCTTTTGAAGGAATTAACTTCCCTTGATTTGTCATTAGACTTTCCAAATGCAATTGCAATTATGAAATTAGGATCTTTCTTCTTAACTGATGCCATTCCAACCCAACAGCTTCCAATATCAATACTCTGTAAAAAAAGGGAAACCTGCTGAAAAACAAAACCAATATTTTCAAGATAATTTTCCTTTTTCTCGGAATATAATGTCAAGTAATATGGTGCTTTCCAACGAGTCTTAATGTTGAGTTCATTTTTTTTAAGAATTTCATACCTGTAATCGATTTTCTCATTTAATGGCTTAACATTGGATATGAAGTCATGAATAGGCCCCATATCAATGGCTTCATCAACATACTTGCGACAAGATTTCCTAAGATATATCTGATTGACTAAATTCATTGAAAATCACCTTATATAGAACTTTATAATTAAAACAATATAAAATTTAAATAATATTGAATTGATACATTATAAATAAGGTGAATTTATGAAAATTGTTATTGCAATTGGAGGATCAATATTACTTAAAGAATATGATTGTAAAAAATTCCAAGAGTACAGTGCTATATTAAAGGATTTATCTAAAGAACATGAATTATTCGTCGTTGTTGGTGGTGGAAAGCCTGCAAGAGAATACATTGGAGTAGTTCGTGATTTAGGTGCCGGTGAAGCACAATGTGACGATATAGGAATAGAAGTTACAAGAATTAATGCAAAATTATTATTGTCTGCACTTGGAGATGCAGCATATCAAAGAGTTCCTCACAACTTCCAAGAAGCTTTGGAATTCTCAGCAAGTGGAAAAATTATTGTTATGGGTGGAACCGAACCTGCTCACAGTACCGATGCAGTATCTGCAATTCTTGCAGAATACATTAATGCAGACAAGTTAATTAATCTTACTTCAGTCGATGGAATGTATACCAAAGACCCTAACAAATTTGATGACGCCGAACTTGTTCCTGAAATTTCAGCAACTGATTTGCTTGAATTTTTAAGTGGCAAAGATGTTAAAGCAGGAACTTACGAATTCTTTGACACCACAGCTGTTCAAATGATTAAAAGATCCAATTTAGAAACTGTTATTACCAATGGTTTTGAACCTGAAAACTTAATTAAAGCAGTGAATGGCGAAGAAATCGGTACTAAAGTAATAAATGAATAGGTGATTAAGTGGAAAATCTCATTGATATTGGTTTAAACCTAATGCACTCCTCTTTTAAAAAGGACAGATTGGAAATAATCGAAGAAGCCAAAAAAGTTGGAGTCACCCAGTTTATCATTACTGGAACCAATGTACATTCAAGCCATATGGCTGCAGAATATGTTTCAAAATTTCCTGGAACATTATTTTCAACATCAGGAGTTCATCCTCATGATGCAAAGACTTGCAATGGACATACTATCAATGAATTAGAAAAAATAGCTAAAAGCAAAAGTGTTGTGGCCATCGGAGAATGTGGTCTTGATTACAATAGAAATTTTTCACCACAGGATTTGCAAAGAAAATGGTTCGAAGCACAAGTTGAATTAGCTGAAAAATTAGACATGCCTTTATTTTTACATGAAAGAGAAGCACATAAAGATTTATATGATATATTAAAAAGGCATGACGATGTTGTCGAAAAAGCAGTTGTCCATTGTTTTACAGGAACAAAACAAGAAGCACAAAATTACATTGATTTAAGTTGTAGCATAGGTGTTACTGGATGGATTTGTGACATGAAAAGAGGAAGAGACCTGCAAGAGGCAGTGAGTGTTATTCCTCCCGAAAAATTAATGATTGAAACTGATGCACCATTTTTAATACCTAAAAACTTTGATAAAAAACCTAAAAAAAATAGAAACGAACCGAAATATTTACCACATATCCTCGAAACAATTGCACTTTGCATGGGCCTTGATGCAGAAGAACTCGCAGTTCAAGTTACTAAAAATACAAAAGAATTTTTTAAAATATAAAATGGAGATGAAAAAATGGCAGTAGAACCTCATAAACATTGTCCTATTTGTGGGACACCAATACCTTTAAACGAACTTGTATGCTCACCAGATTGTCAAAAAGTTTGGGATGCAAGATTAAATCAAAGAAAAAGATCCCAGATAATATTATATGTCGTTATTGCAATATTCTTAATAATTTGGGCATATTTAACATTTATGAAATAAGTGATAAATATGATTTTAACATCCTCAAATACCCTTGAAAATAAAACAGTTATAGAATATAAAGGATTAGTTACTGGAGAGTCATTAATTGGTTCCAATATTTATAAGGATTTATTTTCAGGTGTTCGTGATGTTGTAGGTGGGAGAACATCCAGATATGAAGAAGAAATCCAAAAAGCACGGGATATTTCCTTAAACAGTATGACTGAAAAAGCTGAAAGTTTAGGTGCAAATGCAATTATTGGACTTAAAATTTCTTATGATAATCTTGGCGGTACCATGGGAAACACCATTCTTGTTACAGCTTATGGTACTGCAATAAAATACGAATAACATGGAACTTAATAGAAAAGACCTTACTAAAAACGAAAAGCTAAAAGCAGTGCTTTGTATCAGTTTTGGTACAGGAATAGGGCTTATTGTTTATGGAATCTTTTTATATTTTCACATTGATATATACGGATGGAATTTAGGTTTAATTTTTGCACCGTTAGCAGCAGGTTATGCTGAAACCATTTTGGCAAATAGAATCCTTGGTGAAGATATTGGAGCAATAAGTGCTTTCATTCTTTTTATTGATACTACTTTTTACAGTTTTATTTTGAAAAATCCAACATTGGGATGGAATCTCATAACTATAGGATCAGTATTAGTTATTCTCCAAGCAGCATTCCCAACATTAATCAATTATATCCTTTTGGTTGTTGTTGGGGGAATTCTTTCAAATTTCATAAAAACAATCAAAAAATATGAAAGGAAAATTCAATCTGCCATTAAACATCAGCAATATGTTAAATGGGACGGACCTGATGTTGAAGAAGAGGAAGAATTGATTATAACTTATGATGAAGATGAGAGTAATCGAAAAATCAATGATTTGGATTTTTACTTCATAACAAGTACCGATATGCAATCTAGAAAACATGAAATAATGGGAATTTATCAAACCGAGATTATTCTGGATAAAGACCGAAGAATTATTAAATTAGAACCTGAAAAAGCTGAACAAAAAGTTCTTTCAAACATTAAAGAAGGAAAAGATGAATGCTTAATCAGACTGGCTGAAAAAATTAAAAAAGATGGTGGAAATGGAATTTTAAATCTATCAATGACCTATAACTTGATTGGATTAGGCGGTGAAAATATCCAAGTTACTGCAAGAGGAGTGGGCATTAATATTTTATGAATATATAATCCGATTTTATAATTGATTATATTCTAATTTTAAATCAAATTTAGCGAATTCTGTTTCATTTAAGAATTTCTTCATATCCTTATCTAATTTTAAAGCCAAATCAACAACAATACCTAAAAAATTATCAAAGTCTTCCTTTGATTGTGAATCTAAACCATGAGCTAAAATGGAATTATTCCTTTTTTGAGTCAAATCTCTAATCTTATTTTCATTATCAATATAATATTTACCAAGCTCATCGCCCAATTCATTAAGTAATAGGAAATCGGCAGTTAAGCCAATTCTTATTTTGCCATCCTCTCTCATTTTTTCGAGATAATTGATGAAATCTTCAGATACATTCTTTTCTAAAAGAATTGAAGTATCTATATCCGAACTTTGAAGGTTATACTTGGACAATTTAACTTGAGCAATCAGTTCAAATGATCTGTATAAACGAGCTATAGCATCATCATATTTATATTCAGCCGCTTTTCTTTTAGAATTGTTAATTAAACATGCAAGCACATAACAATTTTTCAAATTTAATGACTTTGAATTGACAATAATACCTAAAGCCCTTAAATTTTTCTCCAATTTAACTCTGACTTCAATAAATTCTCGATAACTCATATCAACTTCTTTCAAATAAGCATATGCATTTTCAAAGTCCATGTTGTCCCAGTAATAATAGGATTTACAGAGATTTAGAAAAGAGTCTTTAGGAATTGTTATATCTACAATGCGTTTTAAACCATCAATACAAGGCATAAATCGATTAGAATTGAAATTACGTCTAGCCCTCATTATTGAAATTCTATCATATATTTTATACAAATTCTGATAGTTTATTATTTCAGTTCCCAAAGAAACATCACCTTTAGTTCTGTCCCCACTGACAGAAATTAAATCCTTACTATAAAACATTCCACAACAGGCCATAGCTGCAGACATTGTTTTAGTTCCGGATGTGTAATCCATTATAATTTGATATTCCTTGGTTATATCCATATCCAATTCCCATATTTTAGATTCAAATGTTTCAAAACAGGTGTTGAAATCATCAATAGCATCAATAGGAACAATCTCATAATCATCATCCACTATGAATTCATCATTATCATTTACAAATAACTCTTCAATATAGTTGATTGTTTCCCTAGATTTTTCAGATGCAAAAAATACAACTTTATTGGGATATATTTTAGTTATTGTGGAATATAACTTTTGGGCAAGTAATTTAAAACCTCCGTCATCAGAGTTTGAATCGGTTCCAGTTCCTACAATCATAAATAATATAACTTCTTTTCTTTTCATATTATCACTAAAACAATTATAATTAAATATTTTATAATTTTTCTTTAAAAAATTTATGGAATTAGCAAAATTATGGTAAAATACCTAACATTTTCAAAGCCATATACATTACCAAAATTGAAAATACAATTTTCAGTTTCTTTTGGGGAACTTTATGGGCAAATTTTGCACCGACCGATGCTAGTGGAACTGAAAAAGCAGTAATTAAAACAAAATTAATGATGCTTACATAACCTATTGAATATGGAAATGTATTAACTCCCCATCCTGAAACAACATATGATAAAAATCCACCAATTGCAGTTAATGAAATGAAAATCGATGATGTTCCAATAGCTTCAATCATTGAAAATCCTAAAAGAGTAGTAAGAATAGCTATTAAAAATATTCCCCCACCAACACCTAAAAGTCCTGATGAAAATCCTACAGCCAACCCTATAATGGCTGTTGAAAGCAAATTAAAAGGTATTTTTGAATCTTGTCTTTCTTTATTAATATTTATTATGTTATTGACTGCTATAAACAGCAACAAACAGCCAAAAATTATTTCCAATATTCTTGATGGCAATCCAGATGCTACAAATCCACCTATAACCCCACCAATTATTCCAAAGATTCCCAAACGTAATCCTGGCTTAATGATATTATCCATTGTCCTAGTATGCCTATATGCTCCACTTAATGATGTTGGAACAATTATTGCCAAACTAGTTGCTAATGAAATAAGCATTGCCAAATCCGGCTCGACTCCAATGTATTTTAACAAGAAATATTGTAGGGGAACTATAATAAATCCTCCACCAACACCCAAAAGACCGGATGCAAATCCTGCACAAATACCAATTAAAATTAATCCTATGAAATACTCGATTGGAAACATGAACATCATTTATTTAAACTATTAATACTTAAATTATTGTAATGAAAGTTAATAAAACTATCATAATTGGATTGATATCTATAGTGATTGGAGGAATAATCCTTACAAGTGACATTCTTAATCCAATTATTAGACCCGTTACACACTTATTTTTAATGGGATCCTCAAAAGGAAAGGACATTCTCTTTTTTGGTCTTTTAGGGTTGTTTTTGATAATACCCCAATTAATTAAAAAGAATTATGATTCTGAGAAATACCTTCAGATATCAATGGGAATCGGTTGGCTTTTATTAATTTTGGGAATTGCTCTTGAAGTCATGTTCAGACAACAAATGGGAATTAAACTTAACACTGTTTTTTGTTCTATGTCTAACACAATGAGTTCTACAAGCATTTTGCATACCCACCTACTAAAGTCAATTATTGGAGCCCTTATAAGTCAAATTATGGGACCTTTTGTTCAAAGTAACATCAATACTGGCGTTGGCCTATATTCATATGTTCCAAGTTTTGGTTTTTTAGTGATTCTGATAATCCCCGCATTATTTGTCACATTAATTTTAGCAATTAGAAATCGTCCATGGTTTACAAGTTTACTTTTAGCTTTCTTTTCAAGCTGTCTAATTATCGGAGCCATAGATGGAGGATTATTCGGAACACCCGCATTGGTTGGAATTTTAGGATTATATTTAGTATATAGAAATGGATTCTATATGAATTATATTCTTTACACCGTGTTAAGAGATAAAAATTCACTTGAGAAAAACGAAGAAATTCAGCCAGTTTACCGGAATCGTGGATTTAAAGAATGGAGATATATATTTAATAGATTTCTAATTTGGTTTGTAGTGGTTGGAATAATTATCCTAAGGATGAGCGTTGGAGTGGCTGGTGCTGAAACCGATTATTACACAGTAGACGTTGTAAACCCCACAGACAACATTGATTTGGGAGACATTAATTTAAAAGTCATTGAACAAAAAAATTATACCGATTCAAATAAGACCACATATTATATCGACCACAACTATAATGAAATGGAACTTATAAATGATTTGAAGCATCCGCTGAAGAATTCTTGTGAATATTATACTGTAACCTGGAATATCTTCTCTTATCTTGAGGATTACCCTGAAATTAATAGATATAGTTTTATATTACAAAAATAATTTAAATATAATGAAAAAAATCTATCTAATTTTACCAATATTGGCAGGACTGATGTTTGGATCAAGTGGCATTTTCGTTCGAACATTAACTCAAAATGGCATTGATTCAACCACATTACTTTTTTTAAGGTTTTCAATTGCTATAATCCCCCTTTTAATTGCTATTTTTTTAACCGATGCCAAATTATTAAAAATAGAATTAAAGGATATCCCTCTTTTTTTGCTTTGTGCAATATGTATTGTTGGACTGAATATATGTTACAATGAATCAATGAATACTGTTCCACTATCTTTAGCAGCAGTACTATTGTCATTAGCTCCAATTTATGTATTAATTTTAGCATACATATTATTTAGAGAAAACATCACCGCCAAAAAGTTAATTTGTATGGCTTTGGCAATTTTTGGATGCATCTTAATGACTGGAGTTCTTGAAAGCAATTTAAGTGATATTCCATTACTGGGCATCATTTCAGGAATAGGTGCTGGATTATTCTGGGCAATCTATCTAATGGCATCCAAAAAATCGATTGAAAATGGAAATCACACTTACACAATACTGATTTATTCTATAGTTTTCATTTCAATAGCATTGATTCCATTTACAAACTTTAGCCAAATTACAGGTTTCATATCAGTTAATCCCACATTGGCAATCATATTTCTGATTATACATTCAACATTTTCATTTGCCCTGCCATATATTCTTTCTACAGTAAGCTTGAAATATATCGACTCCGGAGTATCATCCATCATAATGTCCGGAGCAGAACCTTTCGCTGCATTAACCTTTGGATTTTTAATCTATTCTGAAGTTCCAACATTTCTAATGTTTTGCGGATTTCTATTAACAATAATATCAATCATGATTATAGGCAAAAAAGAAAATGCGAAAAATTAATTTGACAACCAATAGGGAGAGGTGCATTTCAACTGTAAAATGATTATCAACCAACATTTTAACAAAACTCCACAATAATCTATTTTTTAATTATTTTAAAAGTTTACAACCTATAATAAAAAAAATAAACTTTTTAAGAACAATTCTTTAAAAAAAAGTAAAAAATATTGATTTACTCGGAATTTTTTTTCATACAATAATTTAATTAAAACAGACATTAGCAAAAATATTTATTAAAAATTCAATAAAAAAACAAAATAATGAAAATTAAACAATCATTATAAAATTTAATGAATATAAATGAGCCACTAAACTTGAAGATGAATTTGCCCAAATTCTATTTTCATGTTAAAATATTATTATCTTGGAAAAAAATCAAATTCTAGATACGAACAAAAAACACTTGAAACTTAAAAAAACAACTTTTTTTACAAAGATTTATTAAATCAAAAAATAAATTTAAAAGTATGATTTTAAGCATTATCATACCTACCTATAACGAGGAAGAATACCTTCCAGTTTTATTAGAAAGCATAAAAAAACAAAATTTCAGTGATTATGAAGTAATAGTGGCTGATGCTAATTCAACTGATAGAACACGAGAAATTGCAGAGGAATATGGATGTGTTATAGTAGATGGAGGTCTTCCAGCAGTAGGCAGGAACAATGGTGCTAAAGTTGCCAAAGGAGAGTATTTAATTTTTCTAGATTCTGATTTGGTACTTACAGACGATTATTTGAGAAATGTAATTTATGAATTTAAAATGGAAAGACTTGGAATAGCCATTACACAAATGCTTCCAATGTCAAATAAAATTGAAGACAAATTATTCCACGATTTTGCAAATTACTTTATGATTGGCGTTGAAAACATCAAACCACATGGTGCAGGTTGTTATGGAATTATAGCAAAAAAAGAGTTGCACGATGAATGCAATGGTTTCGATGAATCATTAACTTTTGGTGAAGATACTGACTACATTGAAAGATTAGCTAAAAAAGAACCATTTAAAGTACTAAGAAATGCAAAAATTGGTGTTTCAACTAGAAGACTTGAAGAAGAAGGAATTACAACATTAATAAAACAGTACGGTAAAAGTACTGTGAATGATTTTCTGGGAAAAAGAACTGACGCTGAAGAACTAGATTATAACTTTGACCATGGCCATGAAAAGATTACTACATCAGAATTATCAGGACTTGAAAAAAACGCAAAAAGAATTAATTCAGTTAAATCACGTTATGATAATTCAGTTGAAAGATACAACACAGCCCAATCTAGAATAAAAGCAAATCATCGTAAAAGACAAAAAAAAGTTGTATTTTACTGTGTTTGCGGTGAAGGAATGGGTCATGCTATCAGAACAGGAGTCATTGTTGATAAAATTAAGGAAAAATATGATGTATACCTATTTTCAAGTGACAGAGCATACGAATACTTGAATTCCAAATTTGACAACGTCTATGAAATCGGAGGATTCAATACTGTTTACATTAACAATAAAGTGAATAATCTGAAAACTCTTTCAGATGCCATTAAAAGAAATCCCACAAATATTAAGGTAGGATATGAGAATTTATATAAAAAAGCAGCTCAACTAAAACCGGACGTCATTGTTACTGATTTTGAAATTTATGCTACAATGATTTCTAAAATCAGAGGCATACCCCTGATTAGTTTGGACAATATCCATATGATGACTCAAACTAAAATTGATTATCCAAAAAAATATTTTGGAGAAATGCTTAAAGCAAAGGGAGTTATCAAAACTTATGTTGTAAAACCGAAAATACATATTTTAACCAGTTTTTTTTATCCTAAAATTAAACCAAGAAAAAATGCAGTTATCTACCCTCCAATTATCCGTGAAGACATAATGAAATTGGAACCTAAAGATGGAAATCATGTTATTGTTTATCAAACAAGCCGAGAAAGCGAAAAACTTGTTCGTAAATTAAAAGCACTTAAAAATGAAAAATTTATTGTATATGGGTTTAATAAAAGAGAAAAAGATGGCAATTTAATTTATAAAGAATTTAATGAAGACGAATTTTATGATGATTTGGCATCATCCAAAGCAGTGATTTGTAATGGTGGTTTTACATTCATCTGCGAAGCAATATATCTTAAAAAACCTATTTATTCTGTTCCGGCCAATGGAAATTTTGAACAAATATTAAACGGATTTTATGTTCAGAAATTGGGTTATGGGGAATATCATGAAATCATGAATGCTAAAATGGTCAAAAACTTCTTAAACAGACTTCCAAAATATCAAAAAAGACTTTCAAAAGTTAAAAATTACAACAATGATGGAATTATTAGAGAACTAATATATAGAATTGAAAAATATTCGCTAGGAAAATAATAAAAAAAGGATTAATTAAAAAATTTAATTAATCTATAAAGTTACACCCATTTCCAATTGTTCGGTTAATTCTTTGTATCTGTTACGTATGGTTACTTCAGTTACACCTGCAATATCTGCAACATCCCTTTGGGTTTTTCTCTCACCAAGTAAAACGGATGCAATATATAATGCAGCTGCAGCAACTCCAGTAGGACCTCTTCCTGAAGTCAAACCTTTTTCCATAGCTTTTTCGATTATTTCAATAGCTTTGGATTGTGCTTCACCGGAAAGTCCTAGTTCTGATGCGAATCTTGGAACATAATCAACTGGAGAAGTTGGTGGTAATTTAATGTTTAATTCACGAGTTAAAAATCTGTAGGTACGACCTACCTCTTTTTTAGTAACTCTTGACACTTCAGCAATTTCATCTAGAGTACGCGGAACATTACAACGGCGACATGCTGCATATAATGAAGCAGCAACCACACCTTCAATACTTCTTCCTCTGATTAATTTATTATCTACTGCACTTCTGTAAACAACAGATGCGGCTTCCCTTACACTTCTAGGAAGACCTAATCTTGAAGAATCACGATCAAGTTCACTTAATGCAAATGCTAAGTTCCTTTCAGTAGCACCGGAAATTCTGATTTTTCTTTGCCATTTTCTTAATCTGTACCATTGAGCCCTGTTTCTTGCAGGAATATCACGACCGTAGATATCTTTATTTCTCCAGTCTATCATGGTACTTAAACCTTTATCGTGAATAGTGTAAGTAATTGGAGCTCCAACTCTTGTACGTTTATCTCTTTGTTCATGGTCGAATGCTCTCCATTCAGGACCCATGTCTACAAGGTTTTCATCAATAACCAAACCACAACGAGCACAAACTACTTCTGCTCTTTCATAATCACCAATTAATTCTTCAGAACCACATTCAGGACATACAGTCTGTTTATTATCATCAAAAACTTTTTCTTGTCTTGGTTCTCTTGTAGATCTCCTACCTCTAGTTCTAGGAGCTTCTGTTACTTCTTGTGTCGTGCTTTCATCCTCCTTTTTTTAGGTTTTTTGGATTTTGGTTTTGATACAAATAGTTTTTCACCACAATTTTTCGCAATACGATCCCGATTGGCTGATCTAAATAACCTAATTGAGACGTATGGTTGTTTTGTTGGTCCAAAAACATAGCTAACCTTCCCAATTTTATTTTTATTACTGTCAAAGACAATTCCACCAGGTGACGGTGTTTTAGAAGATCTAGCTATTAATTTACCAGAATTTGCAATATGCAAACTATTTCCTAAGAATTTCATATAATCAAACTAAAATCAAATCTGTATCGTTTATATAATTATAAGAAAAGTAGTATATAAACATATCGGTAATATTTATATACCAAATGAGTTTATATTTAAAAGTTTTACTATTTTCATCTAAGGCCAGTAATCTGTGCTAAAGTCATACCACTGGCCAATTTTTCTACAATTCCTGACTCAGTCAATTTCACTTCAAGCGCTGAAACCATAACTTTATTGAACAATTCCTTAGGAATTATAACAATTCCAGTCTCATCTCCAAAGAAAAAATCACCAGGATTTATGTTATTTCCTTCAATTTCAATTGGTTGGTTTAAAGTACCCAAACCAAGAGCTAAACCAGCATTTGGAACAAAATTGGAAGCAAAAATAGGATAATCCATATATAATAAAGCATCCAAATCACGAACGGATCCATAAATAACGGTTGCCTTAATTCCATTATTTTTAGCCGCAGTAGATGCTAATTCACCCCATATGGCTTTTTCATCATTATCGACTTTGAAAAATAAAATATCTCCATAACCTGCAGCATCAATAGCCAAAGCTGAAGTTCCCCAATCATCACTTGTAGTTTCAGCAGTAAAAATGCTTCCCCACACTTTTAGATTATTAATAGGTTTTATGGATTTTATAGTTCCGGAACGATGTGAAATTCCTTTATATGCATCCGAAATTTGGCATACAGATATATTTTCAAGCAAGGAACAAAGATGAATATGTTCCCTATAATTATCGCCATTAAATTTTAAATCATCAACAGTAACATTTTTTAAATCAATATCCCCAACATTAACCCGCTTATCTAAATTTTTATTTTTATTTAAAACATCACTCGGAGTTACGCTCATTAGCTCACCATATATTCTTTTTTCATAATAGATATTATGATTGCTTTGTTAAAATATTTTTTCAATATGACACATTTTATATATTAGTTTTACCAATATAAGACATGTAGTATTATAAAAATACTTTAATTATTATATGCTCATAAGAGTTTATTTACATTATTCATTATTATAAATTATTATTAATTAATTCAAAGACAGGAGAAAAATCAAATATTAAGGAATCGAAGATTGGCGAGTTTTATAAATTTCAAATTAAATCATATGGAATGAATTGATAAAACCTTAATTGTGTGACGCTCCTAAATGTATTGGCTCTTTTTCTAGTGTATAATAGATAAAAAAATATGTTTATCGTATAATTTATGCAAGTTTTAGTTATTACATAAATTATCCCGATTAATAAGCTTAGGAGGCTTAAAAATGGGAAAAGGTGAAGAATTAACTACAACAAAATATTTAATTCATGCCCAAATTACCGCCAACGGTATTGTTGAAAAGCCTGATGTTGTTGGTGCAGTATTTGGACAAACTGAAGGTTTACTTAGTAACGATTTAGATTTAAGAGAACTTCAAAGAACTGGAAGAATTGGAAGAATCCAAGTTAACATTCATTCCAATAGCGGAAGGGCAAAAGGTGAAATTGTTATTCCATCCAGTTTAGATAGAGTTGAAACCGCCATTCTCGCAGCATCTCTCGAAACAATCAATCGTGTTGGACCTTGTGAAGCTCAAATTCAAACTTTAAAAGTTGAAGACGTAAGAGCAGTCAAAAGAGAACAAGTTGTTAACCGTGCAAAAGAAATCTACAAAAACATGGTTGAAAGCGTCGGTCCAGCCAGTATGAAAATGATTGAAGAGGTAAGGGAAGCAATGAGAGTTCACGAAATCTCTGAATATGGAGATGATCGTTTACCTGCAGGCCCAAGCATACACACTTCCGATGCAATTATTGTAGTGGAAGGCCGTAGTGATGTTTTAAACTTACTCAAATATGGTATTAAAAATACCGTTGCAGTTGAAGGAGTCAGTGTTCCTCAAGCAATTGGTGAATTAAGTAAGAAAAGAACTACCACTGCATTTGTAGATGGAGATAGGGGCGGAGAACTTATCTTAAAAGAACTCTTGCAAATCGGAGATGTTGACTACATTACACGTGCTCCAAAAGGAAAAGAAGTTGAAGACCTAGAAAAAGATGAAGTTCTAGTCGCACTCAGAGATAAAGTTCCTACAGCACAATTTTTAGCAACAAACAATATTCTGAATGAATCCAATAGTTCTAATAAAAAAGACAACAACAATAAAAAATATCAGAATAAACATTCCAAAAAACATCAAAAATTCACTCCTCGTGAAGAAGTTGTTGAAGAACCAGCTGTCGAAGATGATGAAGTTAGCTTAATGAAAGATATGTTAAAAGAATTTGAAGGCACTGGCAGTGGAGCTATTTTAGATGAAGCATTGAATATGACCAAAGAGGTTGAAGTGGAAAATATATACGAAGAAATCAAAGGTATTGAAGGGACCGCTAATAGTGTCATATTTGATGGAGTAATCAGCCAAAGATTAGTTGATGTAGCTTCCGAAAAAGGAATAAAAAAATTAGTTGCATTCAAATCAATGAATATAGTTAAAAAACCACATGATGTGAAATTAATAACTATTAACTAAATACCACATTTTAGGAAATAGAATCACTATTTCCATATTTTTCTTATTTTTCAAAACTTTTTGTTTAATCGGCTTATTGCTAAACTTAAACTATCCTTCAAATCGCAAAAAATTCATAAATAATATATAATATAATAAACAGAAATATTATAGAATTTAGAAATTGGAGGATAAAAATGAATATCGATATGGATAATTATTATAGTACTAGAAAAAATGTATTCGAAAGAATTGAAGATGCTAGTACTGCAACTAAATTACTCATGTCATTAATGATGGCATGTTTTACAGGTATAATGGCTCAAATTATTATCCCACTCCCATGGACTCCAGTTCCTATAACTGCACAAACATTTGCAGTATTATGTTCTGGTTTACTTTTAGGTAAAAAATATGGATGTTTAAGCCAAATATTATATGTTGTTTTAGGTATTGCATTTATTCCATGGTTTGGTGGAATGACCGGGGGTATTGAAGTACTCCTCGGATCAACTGGAGGATTCTTAATCGGATTTATAATTGCATCATACTTCATTGGAGCAATTAGAGACAAATATGCAGATGCCCGTAACTTTACAAAAATGGCACTAGTAATCGGTGTTGCAAACTTTGCATTAATTTACATTCCAGGTCTTGCAGGCCTTGCATTATGGTCCAGTTATGCAGGAGCACCATTAGGAATAATCGATTTATTAATGATGGGTCTTGTTCCATTTATTGCTGGAGATATTGTTAAAATTTTAGGTGCAGCCTCTGTATCTAAAGCATTTTTACCAAAAGACTAAAAAGGTTTCAAACCTTTTCTTTTTTTATTTATTTTACTGATATTATGAAACTTGTTTTACGAGGTCATCATTTATTATGCCTCCAAGGTTTTCAGGGATATGGCTATGACGATGATTTTGTTAAAAATATGACTAAAATCAATCAAGCTAGAAAATCAGAAGGCACAACCATTTCAATTACAAACAGACCGGACGACATCTGCAGATCTTGCCCAAATTTGAAAGATAATTTATGTCAAAATCATAATGAAAACGAAAAAATCGTATCAATGGATAATGAAGTGTTATCTGAATTTGACCAAACTACGGAATATGATAGCATAGATTTATTTAAAAAAGTTGAAAACATATTTAATTCAAAAGAAAGGGTGAGTAAAATATGTTCTAAATGCATATGGCATGACAAATGTTTGTTTTATCAAAAACTATGAACCGATACTTTTAAATACTACATGATAAAGATATATTAAATGTTGTAATACAACAAATATAGTCCCGTAGGGTAGTGGTAATCCTTCTAGGCTTTGGACCCGGAGACGGCGGTTCGACTCCGCTCGGGACTATTTCAATTAACTATTTTTTATGATATTTTATGGAAAAGCTATTACTTATTGGAATTGATACTAGAAGTATGCTTAACAGTGCTTTAAAGCTCAATTATACGATTTATTCTACAAGTTACTTTTCAACTTCAGACACCCCAATTATTGAAAATCAAAAAATTATCCTAAAGGAAGAGGATGGAGTGAGCTGTGGTGTATTTGAAGATAAATTCAATAGCGAAAATATTTTAGAAATTTCCAGGGATTACCTTGATGAAGTCGACTACATCATACCCATTTCAGGAATCTCCCCATCTGATTTTTCAAAAGGACATAAAAAAAAGATTTTAGGAAATAAGAATGTTAAGGATATTGAAAACAAATATAATTTTTATGAAAAAATCAAAGATGAATTCTTAACTCCAATGACTTTTAATGTAATTGATATAGATGAAGCATTTGAAATAAGTAAAAATTATCAGAATATTCAATTTATTTTAAAACCCGTGCAAGGAAGTGGTGGGTATGATATCAACATGTTAAATAAAAACACATATATTCAATTTAACAAAGGCGAATTTATTCTTCAGGAATATGTCTCCGGAATCAATTTAAGTTCATCAGTTCTTGCAAGTAAAGATAGTGCAAAAACAATAATGAATTCAAGATTATTGACAATTAACGATTTTGAAAAAAATAACAGTTTTATATATGTCGGAAATATTCTGCCTTTAACCAAAAAATCCATTATGGCCAATGTAAAAGATATCAACAAAATAAATGACAAGATGACCAACACATCCCAGGATTTAGCAGAAAAATTCAAATTGATTGGCTCTAATGGCGTGGACTATATTCTTAATGAAAATGGACTATATGTAATCGAAATGAATCCCAGACTTCAGGGAACATTTGAATGCGTAGAAAAATCATTGGGAATAAATATGCTCAATGCACATATAAAAGCATGTTTTGGAGAGATTATTGAAATTCCTAAAGCACAATATTATTCCTATAAAAAAATCATTTATTCACCGACAAGAATGAAATATGAAAAAATAGATTTAGAAAATATTTATGATACACCACATATCGGATCGATAACTGAAAAATCAGAACCTTTACTCACAATAATTGACAAAGATAAAGATTTTGAAAAATTATATGAAAAAGTAGAATCAGCAAGTAAAAAGGTGAATGAGTTAGCTAAAAAAAGCCAACAAGGTGCAAAATAAATATTATTGCTCCAATTGTTATCAAAAAAGTAGTTGCAATCATTGCATAAGTCATCCACATGAATACTCTAGCTTTATTATCAGGGTCTTTCATAAACTGGTCAATTGGATTTCTTTTCATTTTAAACACACTTTCTACAAATTTCTAGTAAAAAAATATTTTACAGTAACGATTTTAAATAAACTTTTTTTAAAAATAAATTAATTTTAAAACTTTAATTAAAAAATAATAAAAAAATAGAAGAAAATGAGAAGTATTAAGAAAAATTTAAGCTTCTACATTTTTAGCTGCTTCAGCTTCAGCAGCCGCTTTTTCATTCTTCTCAATAGTGGATCTAATCATTTTCAATCTTACGAAGTTTTCCCTTTCCATTTCTTGGAGTCTCATATCAATATACTTTTCAGTATTTTGGAATCTTGGAATCATAATATGTTCCAAAGCATTTACCCTACGTTTAGTAGCTTCGATTTCTTCAGCGAGTAAGAAAATTGTTTTTTCTACTTCACCCAGTTCGATTAAGTACTTAACAGATTCCTCATATTTTTTAGCAGCTTCGTCTAATTGAATAGTAGTGTCGGAGAATCCATAACCTCTGTCAATAATGGACCTTTCTTCCATTTTGACATCTGTAACAGGTACTGCAACACCCATAACGCTTCTTGAAGTAATATCAACATCAATAGATTCTTTTACAGATAATGCTGCTTTTCTAACAGCTAAATCACCCATTGCAATTTGAGCTTCAAGTAAAGCTTCATTTGCTTCACTTAGACTTTTTTCTGCGTTTTCACGAATACCTTTGACACGATCCAAGATATCAAAAAACTCTTTAATTAAAGCGTCCCTTTTCTCTTTAAGCAAACCATGCCCTTTAACAGCAAGTTTTGTCCTATTCTTAAGGGACAATAATTCCATACGAGTTGGATTAATTCCATCTATAATATCTTGTGCCATTTAATCACCTACATATACTGTAATGAGACTAGTCATCTTTTGGAAGGTATTGTTCAACAAATTCTTCTTTAACCCTTTTGAGTTCAGTTTTAGGTAAGATTTTAAGTAAACTCCAACCAAGATCTAAAGTTTCAAAGATGGTTCTGTCTTCATCTTTACTTTGGGTAATGAATTGGTCTTCAAATGCTTGAGCAAATTCTAAGAATTTTTGATCCCTTTCAGTAAGTGCTTCTTCCCCTACAACCGCAACGAGGTCTCTTAATTCACGACCTTCTGCATATGCAGAATAAAGTTGGTCAGATACACCACTGTGGTCATCCCTAGTTTTTTCGCCTCCAATACCACCACTCATCAAACGAGAAAGTGAAGGAAGTACATCTACAGGAGGGTAAATACCTTTCCTTGAGATTTCCCTACTTAATACAATTTGTCCTTCAGTAATATAACCGGTTAAGTCCGGAATTGGGTGGGTAATATCGTCTTGAGGCATAACTAAGATAGGCATTTGAGTAATTGAACCTTCTTTACCATCGATACGTCCTGCTCTTTCATAAATACCAGCAAGGTCAGTGTACATGTATCCAGGATAACCTCTTCTTCCAGGTACTTCTTCTCTTGCTGCAGAAATTTCCCTTAAAGCTTCACAGTAGTTAGTCATATCTGTTAAGATAACTAATACTTGCATACCTAATGTAAATGCATAGTATTCAGCAGTAGTCAAAGCCATTTTTGGAGTTAAGATTCTTTCAATAGCAGGGTCGTCTGCTAAGTTCATGAATACTGTTAATTTTTCTAAAGCTCCAGTACGTTCGAAATCTCTCATAAAGAAGTTTGCTTCTTCGTTTGTAATACCCATAGCAGCGAAAATTACTGCAAACTCATCGTCTGCACCTAATACTTTAGCTTGTCTTGCAATTTGTACAGCTAAATCGTTGTGAGGTAAACCAGATCCTGAGAAAATAGGAAGTTTTTGTCCTCTTACTAATGTGTTCATTCCGTCAATGGTAGAGATACCAGTTTGAATAAATTCTTCAGGGAATTCACGAGAAGCAGGGTTCATTGGTGCCCCGTTAATATCTAATTCTTCATCAGGAATAATTTCTGGTCCGCCGTCGATAGGTTTACCAATACCGTTAAAGATACGTCCCATCATGTCTCTGGATACACCGATTTTTGCGGTTTGACCGGTAAATCTGGTTTTGGTATCTTTAGTGTTTAAGTCATTGGTTCCTTCGAAAACCTGAATAACAGCAACATCTTTAGTTACTTCCAGAACTTGTCCACTTCTTTTTTCACCAGTAGGTGTTTCAATATCTACAATTTCATTGTAACCAACGCCTTCTACTCCTTCAACAACCATTAAAGGACCTGAGACTTCAGATACAGTAGTATATTCTCTAGTTTTAATATTTGTATTCATTTTTAAGCCTCACTGCATTGTTTAGTAATTGCGGATTGAATTTCTTCAATTTTTGCATCAAATTCATCTTGTGGGATGTATTTCATTTTACCGATTTCTTCTTTAACAGGTAATGCTACAATGTTAGCAATTGGAGCTCCTCTGTTAACTGCTGCAAGAGATTCTTTGTAGAATAATAAAATGGTTTTTAACATTTTGTACTGTTTATCAGGAGCACAGTATGTATCTACATCATCAAATGCGTTTTGTTGTAAGAAATCTTCTCTTAACATACGAGTAGTTTCCAAAGTAGCTTGGTCAGTTTCAGGTAATGCATCAGGACCAACTAATTGTACAATTTCTTGTAACTCTGATTCTTTTTGTAATAATCCCATAGCTTGGTCACGAGTTGCTCTCCAGTCTGCTGCTACATTTTCAGCCCACCAACCTTCAATACTGTCTACATATAAAGAATAACTTTGTAACCAGTCAATTGAAGGGAAGTGACGTTTATCTGCAAGAGATGCATCTAACGCCCAGAACACTTTACAGATACGTAATGTGTTTTGAGTAACAGGTTCAGATAAGTCCCCACCAGGAGGTGATACAGCACCAACTACAGAAATGGATGCAACATTTGGTTCAGTACCAATAGTTTTTACCCTTCCTGCTCTTTCGTAGAATTGTGCTAATCTGGATGCTAAGTATGCTGGGTAACCTTCTTCCCCAGGCATTTCTTCTAATCTTCCAGAAATCTCCCTCATAGCTTCAGCCCATCTTGAGGTTGAATCTGCCATGAGTGCTACATCGTAACCTTGGTCACGGTAGTATTCAGCAATAGTAATACCAGTATATACACATGCTTCACGAGCTGCTACCGGCATGTTGGAAGTGTTTGCAATAAGAACAGTTCTGTCCATCAATGGATTACCGGTTTTAGGGTCGTCGAGGAATGGGAATTCAGTAAGTACTTCAGTCATTTCGTTACCACGTTCTCCACATCCAATATATACAACGATATCTGCATCAGCCCATTTAGCTAATTGTTGTTGTGTAACAGTTTTACCTGATCCAAAAGGACCTGGAATAGCTGCTGCTCCTCCTTTAGCTACGGAGAAGAAAGTGTCTTGTGCTCTTTGACCAGTTACTAAAGGTATATCTGGATCTAATTTTTCAATGTATGGACGACTTCTTTTAACAGGCCATTTTTGGAGCATTTGAACTTTTTCGCCACCTACAGTAGCAATGTCTTCCAATACAGTGTATTCACCTTCAGCAGCAATTTCGGTTACTTCACCTTCAAGTGTTGGAGGTACCATAATTTTGTGTAAAACTGCAGTAGTTTCTTGAACTTCACCAAGAACGTCTCCACCTTTTAAAACATCTCCAACTTTAGCCACAGGTTTGAAAGTCCATTTTTTCTCTTTGTTTACAGAATCTACATCAATACCTCTTGCAATAAAATCACCAGATTCTTCTCTGATGATTCTTAAAGGTCTTTGAATACCGTCGAAAATAGAACTCATTACACCTGGACCGAGTTCTACTGACAATGGACCACCAGTACATTCAACTACTTCACCCGGTTGAATACCGGCTGTTTCTTCATATACTTGGATAGTAGCGGTGTCACCTTCAAGCTCAATGATTTCTCCGATAAGCTTTTCATCACCTACTCTAACCATCTCAAGCATCTGAGCCCCTCTCATACCATCTGCGATAATAACAGGCCCAGCAATCTTAATAATATTTCCTTCAATAATCATTTAACCATCTCTACCCCGATAACTCTTTTAATAAGGTCATTTATTTGATCAGATGATCCTTCTGAGGACCCATCTTTATCAGGTATTTCAATTATCATTGGTAATACATCAGAACCAATTTTCCTATTAATGTGTTCTCGTATTTCATTAGCCATTAATTGAGTAATGATAATAATTGAAATTTCATCATCTAAAAATTTATCAAAAGCTGCGATAGCTTCTTCTGAAGTGTTAACAACTTCAGCTTTTTTGACACCACCAAGTCTAAATCCAGATACAGTGTCAATATCACCTATAATTGCTACAGAACTCATATTAACATCTCCATGATTTTAGAATTAGGGAAGTCTGCTTCTCTTTTTGCTCTTGCAATAATTTTTAAATTTTTAATTTCATTTTCTTTTTGACTTAAATAACCAATAATTGGACCAACACCTAATGGTTTTTTAACGGATAAGGATTTTGCATAATTTGATGCATAAACATCCAATGCTTTTTCAAATACAGCTACTGAACCAGTTTCATTATATACTGGAATTACCTCAGTTAATGCTTCAGCATATTTTGTTCCTTCTAAACCAGACACCACATTAGTAACATCCGGAGATTCCATTAAATCTTTAAGTTTCCATTCACGTAATTGGTATCCTTCTTCTAACATATAAGGAGCAATTTGATCATAATCAAGACCATCTTGTTTTGCCCTTATAATTAATTTAAGATTAGCTACATCAACTTGAGTTCCAACATATGAATATACAATTTGTCTATTTTCATCAGCAGGAACATCAGAAGAACGTAATAAATTGCCTAAATAATATTTATCTAAAGCAGATTCTAATGGAAGAATCATATTAGTTTCTTCATATTGTGGAAGAGCATCTTCTAAAGCAGCCGCATATTCAGTACCATCTAAACTTGTGACAATATCAGTTACCTTTTCAGAATCAGCTAATGATTCCAAATCACCATATAATGATCCGCAAGGAATTAATAATTCTTTAGTTTCATCTGGTGAAAGACCAACTTCCTTAGCAGTTAAAAGACTTTTAATGTTGTCTATGTCAGTTTTTTTAGACATGACAGCAAAAGGATCTTTTACTTCCTTAGGAGCGATTCTTGCAATAAAGTCATAAGTATTAGCACGTTCAACATCCAATGCTTTATCAAGAGGATATTCATCAAGAACATCAGCATATTCAGGAATACCTTTAAGATAGTTTTCAACTTCTTCTACATTGTTGGTTTCAACAATTTCAGAAATTTGTTTTTCATTAAATAGTCTTCCTTTTCTAGCTCTTACTCTTGCACTTGGGTTAAGATAAGGATAAATGTCCAAAACTGGTCTAGATGCAATGATTACAATAACTGCACCAACAATAAGAACTGCCATTAAACAGAACACAAGAAATGTTTCATGTGTAAGTCCAACAGAACTTATTAAAGTAGCAATTTCATCTGCCATAATTTATCCTCCTAATTATTTAAATAATATTTCAGCAACTTCACTACGTAAGATACTTTTAAATCTATCTAATCTAGCTTCAATAGTGTTATTTACTTCAATATCACCATTACTTGTTTTTAAAATAGCTCCACCCATAGCATCAATAGGTTCACCTAATGTAAAAGTGATATCTTCAACTTGGAAAGTAGAGCTTCCTGAAAGTTGACCTTTTATATTGTTAGTGTCAGCTTCATTTAATTGAATAATTAAATCTTTACTACCTATTTCATCAGCAGCCTCTTTAATCATTTTACTTAATGAATCTTCATATTCATCATCACCAGAAGCAGCTTTAGCTTTCAGTTCATCAGTAGCTTTTGCGAAAGCAGCTTCAATGACTTCTTCTTTAGCGCCTAATTCTGCTCTACGAGCATTCATCTTAGCTTCAGAGATAATTTGCTGATATCTCATTTCAGATTGTTTTTTACCATTTTCTGATATTTTGGTTTTTTCAGTTTCTGCGGTTTTTTCAGCTTTTGCAGTAATTGTCGCAACTTCTGCATTAGCTTCTTGAATGATTACATCAGCTTTCTCTTGGGCTTCAGACATAATGCTTGAAACAATTTTATCTGTGCCTGAGCTCATATAAATTGCCTCCTTAACTTATAAGATTCCACCGAATACCATAAGTAAAATAGCAATCAAGAAACCGTAAATAGCTTGTGTCTCTGGTAATGCAGAGAAAATAATACCACGAGCAAACATATCATTGTCTTCTACAATAGCACCAACGGAAGATGCTGCAGCGATACCTTGTCCCATACCGGAACCTAAACCTGCGAAACCAATGGATGCACCTACACCGATAGCAATAATACCTGCTTCTAAAGTTAATTTAGTTGCATTTCCACCTAATAAACCTGAGAATACTAATAATAAGATTGCAACCAAGAAACCGTAAATAGCCTGAGTTTCTGGTAATGCAGAGAAAATAATACCTCTTGCAAACATGTCGTTATCTTCTGCAACTGCTCCTACAGAACCAGCAGCTGCCATACCTTGACCTAAACCGGAACCTAATCCGGCAAAACCAATTGCTACTCCAGCACCAATAGCTGCTAAAGCAGCACCTAATCCTATTTCTGCCATATTTATTCACCTTTGAAATAATATCAATTTTTAAATATAATTTAAGATATAAATGAAAAATTTTTAATTTTTAATTTTTGTAAATGTCCTTTTTGCTTTGAAAGCTTCGAATTTACCTTTACCTTCCATGAAGAATTGAGAGAAAAATTCCACATAGTTAAGACGTAAAGCGTTAATAAATGCACCTAATACTTGGAACAAGAAGTTTGCGATATGACCAAATACAAATACGATTATAGCAAGGATTATACCTACCATAGGGATCATTTGATCAACCATTACAGCCAAGATGTTTACTGTCATAGCAATACCACCTGTAGCCAAACATAATGCTAAAAGACGAGCATATGATAAAACATCTCCCATGAAACCGAAAACATCCATCACACCATATGCACCATTAGCCCATATTAACATTCCAAGGGTTACAACTATTAATACTCCACCTAATACCATACCAATAATACCTATTGAAGGTATGAGATATCCTAAAGCGAGTAAAATAATTCCAGCTTCAAATATAAACCAACAAATTTGAGAACCAATAGCTTCTTTAACATTTCCATATCTAAAGTTGTTAATAGCACCTAAGATAAAACCAATGTTAGTATAAACAACACCAATACCGATAGCTATTTTCAAAATAGTATCTGGGTGTTTAAATGCGTCAACAGGTCCATATACAGTTGGCAACTTAGTATGTAAAATCCTACTAGCGAAATCCCCAATACATCCATTGGTTATCAAACCCAGTACAACGGCCCACAGACCAGACCAGATTAAAATCCAACCAAATGCATTCATGGAATCACTGGTTTTACCTAAACCACGTAATAAAACAACACCAATAAGAGATACGAATAAACCATAAAATGCATCAGTTAAACAGAACCCGAAGAAGAACGGGAATGTAATTGCAACAAAAATTGTTGGATCCATAGAGTTATAACGTACCGGTGAGTACATATCCACGAGGAATTCGAAAGGTTTTGAATACCATCCATTTTGTTGTAAAATAGGAACATCTTCATCATCTGTACCTTCAACCTCTATTGTTTCAAAGGCACAATGTCCATCAGAACTTTTTTCAACTAATTGTTCAACTTTTTCAGTGTCTTTTTTTGGTACCCAACCTTCAAAGACATAAGCATCTTTAGTTTGAACAAAAGATGAAAGAATTTCATTCTTTTCTTTTTCATTTTCTAATTGTTCTTTGAGAGCTAATATCTCATCATCCCACTGTTCAGCAACGGCTTTCAATTCAGCTTTAATTGAAGCACGTTCTGATTCAATGGTTAATAATCTTGCATCAGCATTTGAAATAACCTGTTGAGGAGTACCTTCAACATTACCTATTTCAATTTTCTCAAAGTCATATTTACGAAGTGTTGAATAAACTTCATCACTAAATTCATTTAATGTTACTACAACGATAATGTCTCCTTCTTTATCATCCGCAGGAACAGTAAATACATCTAATTCATCTGTCAAGTTACTTAATTTATTTTTGATTTCTGAAGTAGATTCAGCATTAATCCTTCCAACAGTAGTAGAAGTGTACTTTGAATCTTTTAAAAGAGCTAAATCCATGTCAAAATTAGATAAGCGATTAGCCAAACTTTTATTAGACTTGAGTTCACTTGTTTCAGTGTCGAGTGCGGTAAGTTTTCCTTCTATAACACTTGTTTTAGCTTCCACCTGGGATAGAGTGTCTTCAGCTTTTTCAATAAAAGCTTCAGTATCTAATTTCTCAACTTCTTTTTGAACTGGCATGTCTGGACTAATAAAAGACATTAAAGTGTCCTTTAACCCATGGCCTTCTGATAAAGAATTTCCTAATAGTTCAGATATACCATTTGTTTTCATGAGAAGTGAAGATAATTTACCAGTGTATGGAGTAGCTTTAGCAGGAGTAACTAATTCCGCTAATTCAGGATCTTGCTGAACGCTATCAGAAATATCACTGACTTGTAAAAGCCCTGATTCGTGGAGAGCATCCACAGTCGGAGCTACATACTTATCAAGTGTAACAATTCTAATTTTACGCATTCTAGCTGTCTTGAACATATAATCTCACACTACAAAATATTTTTGACAATAACTGAAGCAGCTTCATCTACATTAGCCATAGCAGCATTTTTAATGCTAGCAACATCTTCATCGGACTTTTTGGCAATAGATTCTGCTTCTACCTTAGCTTTATCTTCTGCATCAAAAACAGTATTTTTAGCTTCATCTTCTGCCTCACCTTTAGCTTGAGAAATGATTTCTTCAGCTTTTACTTTTGATTCAGCAATTAAGTCTTTAGATTGAGACTCTGAATCAATAATAAGTTGTTCAGCATCAGCTTCAGCTTTTTTTATCATTGCGATTGCGTCTGATATCTCTGCCATAATTAATCACCATGGTACACTTATTTTTATTGTGCAATATATATATCTTTTACTATTTAATATTAGTAAAAATAGCTGAAATTTAATTTAGATTAAAAAAAGATATTCAAAATACAAAATGTATATAAAAATTGTTAATAAAAAAAAGAATAAAAGATAAATAATTTATCTATAGAACCATTTCAAAATACTAGGAGGTAATTTTTGTAAATAAGCCAGGATAGCTATTATAATTATTATTACTCCAACTATAAGCAGTTCTATATTAAATGGATAATCCAATAACATATATCCGCTGACACCAATTACAATCCCCTCAAAAAAGAAAACTGCCTTGGTCCAAGATGGATTGAATAATATTATCAAATATGCAATAGCAATCGTAATCAATATAATTGTAGTTGCCATAACATCATTAGTTAATGGTTGATGTCTTAAAATTGGTAACAAAGCCCAAACAATCAACATTACGGCCAACAACACACCCAATATTTTAAACATTTTAACATTTGCCATAATAACACTAATTTTAATATCAACTTCATAATATTTATATCATTTTATCTAATGAATATATATGGAACGAGCAGTTTGGATAATTTTAAATAAAAATTTTTCACTTACATTGGATAGTGAAATCAAAAACGGCAAATTAGTTGATAAAAAATTCTCTCCTGGAGAAGACATTTGGACTGAAGAACTTCCCAGATTAGGTTTTAGCAATGAGGAAATTCAAAAGGATTATGATAAATTTATAAATGACATCATAGCATTATTTAGCGAACCCAACGCAAACCAAGTATTTTCTGATGCCAAAATAGGTGAAGAATCAGAATACCTCAATGCAAAAAGTCCGCTGCTGATAAGAAAAATAGAAGAATATAGTGTGGATGAAATTATAAAATAGCATTTGCCTTATTCAATACATCATCCATGCTGTCAAATTCAAGCTTTTCACCATCTTCCCCGACTTTTTCAGTTGTAATCAATACATGGGGAGATGCCCAGAGATATGAATATGCAAAATAAGCAAGATTAATAAACAAAAATAGCATTGATACCTGCAAAGCCAAAATTAAGCAGACAACCTGAATTAATAAATTTCCATACCTTCTTTTTTTCATTAAAGCAAAATTATCTTCACTTTCAATCATTATAAATTTTTTCTCAGATAACTTCTCTGAAATTTTTTTTATCTCTTCAGAGCTATCTGCACTTAAAATAAAAAGTTTCATTTTAATCTATGTAAACAACAAATTCATCCAACTCTTTTCTTGGAGTGTCTCTTGGTTCAGCATTACCATATCCCAATGGAGTAAATAGTACTGCTTCTTCATTTTCATCCAAGTTTAAAAATTGATGAGCTTTATTTTTCTTAAATGCTCCAATATAACATGTGCCGAGACCTACATCTGTAGCAGCCAAAATCATATGATCCATAACTATTGTTGCATCAATATCAGAAATGTTTTTTCCATCCCATGGCCTTGTCCATGCCTTATCCAATTCTGCAACAACACACAATACATATGGTGCTTCTACAAACCATTTGGCTCCATAAATCTCAGACAATTCTTGTTTATATTTTTTAGTATCAATGACAAATACCTTAAATGGCTGTGCATTAACGCCTGTTGGCGCAATTGTAGCTGCTTTTAAAACATATTCAAGTTTTTCTTTTTCAACTTCCTTATCAAGATATCCTCTAACACTGTACCTTTCATTAATTACATCACTAAATTCCATTTTTTCACCTTCCATAATATTCTATATCATCAAGATCACAGAATCTTCTGAATTCCTCTTCTTCCATTTTCTCTTCATTGATGTGTGCTATAATACCCGGAATTCTTCCAATGATAAATATTCCTAGACCAGTTTCAGGATCAAAACCCAAATCTGACAGAATCGCTGCATTTGCACCATCGACATTCAATCTAATTCCTTTCTTTTGATATGCCAAATCTTCAACTGCCAATGCAAGTTTGATATGAGGTCCGACAAAGCCCTCCTTTATGACTATGTCCATTAATTTATCAGCTCTTGGGTCGACATTATGATACCTATGACCAAAACCAGGAATCTTTTTTTCTCCCAGAATATATTCATTATAAATATCAATGGCTAAACTTGCAATCTGCTTATTGTCAAGAGCAGAATCTTCAGTTAAATACAAAGAGTTAATTTTAGATTGATATAACTCCATTGTTTTTTGGATAGCTCCAGCATGCTTATGGCCGAAGGACAATAATGCTCCTGCAACTGCTGAATTAATTGGAGAGCCTGATGAAGCAACCAAACGTGCAGTCTGAGTGCTTGGCGGAGTAACACCATGATCACAAAAAGAAACCAGGACATGATTGAATATTTTTCCTTCCTTAATAGAAGGCAATTTTCCTTTCAACAATAAATAAATCATGTCACTATATCTTATTTTTTCAATCAAATCTCTCTGATTATATCCTCGAGTAATAATTTTATCCGTTTCAACTTTAGAAATTGTAGTTTTTAATGAACGAGGACTGACTCTAAAATTATTTTCACTCATGATTTTCTTATCCTTTTTTAATTAATTAAACATATATGAATAAAGTATATAAATTTTACAATTTCAAACAGGCAACTCTCGGTTCAACAAAACAAGAAGGCCTGACTGAAACTATTCTAACGCCACTTGCCCTTTGATTTCCAATATTTACATATGAACCTAAAACAGTTGTTTTTCCTCCCAAACCTAAAGGACCTATTTGACTTTCATTTAACTTGGATGAAACAAATTTTTCCACATCGCTCTGATTATCCAAATTACCATAAGCTATTGCCTTTAACAAAAGAGATGTTGCTTCAAAATGTGTCCTTCCAATGCCAATTGCTGGAATTGAAGGAGTGCATCCCAACATCTTCAATGAATCGTTTAACCACCCGCCAGCTGTTGAAATCACATTGGAAAAAGAACGCTTATGATAAACTCTCAATGTTTTGGCTCTTATTTCAGGACCTCCCCCTTCAAGCAAAAAATGAATGTTTAGAGTATCCGGCGAAATATCTCTTTTGTAAGTAGATTCATCATTTGCACAATCTATCAAAATAGGCGCTGGCTTAAGCATTCCCGGTTTTTCAAATAAACCTTCACTTTGTTCAATTCTTTCAATGTCATTTCCTTTTACTGCCATTGGCCTTGCAGGAAGGGAATTTAAACCCAATTCTATTCCTTCATGAATCTGACTTAATAGCTCCCCAGTAATCTGTCTTTCAGAGCCTATTTCTACAATGACATGGGCAATTCCAGTATCATCACATAATGGAAACTTGGTATCTTGAGCAACATTATAGTTTTCTAAAATTTGTGATAAGCACCATGCAGCATTTTCATTTGTTTCCATTTCAATAGCCCTTTCAAGAGCTCTCAATTTATCATCGGATAATTTAGTTGAAGCTTCAACAATAGATTTAGAAATATCATTAACAATATCCATAAAATCACTCAGGAACAGACAGATTATTGGAATTTCTTGGAGATGGAATGGCATCAGGACAGTATGCATCAATTACCCTTTTGACTAATTTAACTTGTTTTATACGTGCTATAGCTTCTTTTTCAGTAGTGTCCCAATTATGATTGGCTGCAACCGAACCTCCGGTTTTAAGATAAACTGGAGAAGCTACCCTAATGAAATCCGGTACTTCATAATGCCTTATGAATCCTCCAGTAGACTTTGGATTTTCGGTATGCAAGTCAATTGGAATATCGATTACATTTCTGATGGATGCAATCATTGGAATTTGTAAATCTCGAACAGGATTCAGTGAATTAAGACCGATTTTTTCAAGCAATATTGCTGAGGCAGGATTGGAATGACCTGCATGAGCGGATAATTTGAAATGAACATTCAATGGAAGTTCTCCGGCTTTTCTCATTTTATCTAAAACCCAAAGCAGTCCTTCATCATACAACAATATTCCCCGAACACCTAACCTGCAGGCTCTTTTAACATCTTCAACAGCATAAACCAGATTATCATAACCTCTTAACCTATATCCAATCCGACTGCCCTCTTTGGTATGAACGGTAGCTGAAGTGTCATAGGTTGCTCTTGGACCTACTGATAAGAATAACTCACATCCATAACCCTTTGCCAAGGAGACCATTTCTGAAATCTCATAATCACCCAGCATCATTATTCCCTTGGTTTGAGTAACCCTATGAATAAAAATATCCTCTTTAATTGATTCCTCTAAAAGCGCATCCATTGTTTTTGGTGATTGAATTCCAGGAACTTCAAAGCGATATTGGCCGCCATCTTTAAATCGCTTATCTGATTGGAAATCTTTGTAAGTCTCTTCGATACCAATTTGTTTGAGAAATTCTTTTGTATCATTCATAATATCTGCCCATTCAATTTTTCAACAACAAAAGCCATGGAATAATCTTCCAATCTATCAATAACAGTTAAATTTTTTATATCATAAATAGGATTCAAACCTTTGAACTTGTCAATCAATTCCCTTAATTGTAGAGGATTTTCAAAGTCACCTTTTGGAAGCAATGTAAGATTCTGGAACAATCCGTTTCTAAATTGTTTATCCAATTTAATGATGACATTAGAAGGCCTCTTATTCGGATATAATTGATTTAACTTATCATCAGATATGACAATCATCCTATTTGCAATATTTTTAATGCTGTTTACAACATCCACGCTGGAATAATTATCCAAAAGGCCATATTCAATTAATTGATTTATCTTATCAACACTTACTTCACCGACCACAAGAGATATAGCTACAGCATAAGGCAAGCTTTGTTTTAACTCTTCCAGATTCTTTGGATTGAAATTATCATGTTCGGCAGCAATTTCGTATGTTTTGACAGCCACGTTTTCAATGTGATCATATTCATCACCTATACTTGCCTTAAGTTTTAATGCTGTGTCGATTGATGAATGCAAATGTCTGCAAAACGGATATTTTTTAAAGTAGATGTCCCTTACCCTAACTTTTCCGACTTCTTTTAGGGCATTTTCAAATGAAAAGTTATCTTGGTCAAAATCAGTATTATCATATACCATGGTTTTTAAGAATCCTTCATCACCTTCAAATATTGTTTCACTGCCCGTAAAACCATTTCTTGCAAGCAATGCAGACAACAGCCCATTATAAGAAGCCTTTCCAGCATGCAATGCCTTACCCATTGATCCACCATGATCTGATTCTAAAAGACCTGCAGCCTGAGTTCCGCATAATCCCAAAGCATTCAAAATTTGCTTTTCGTCAAGCTTTAATAATTTTGAAGCGACTGCACCTGCAATAAATGTTCCTATAGTGCCTGTTGTATGGAACCCTTTGTTCCTATGTTCAGGATTTACCAGTTTTCCAAGCAAAATTCCAACTTCATATCCGACAATAACACCTTCCAAAAAGTCTTTTCCACTTAAATCATGACTTTCAGCAATAGCCAATGCAGTTGGAAATATAACCGCACCCAAATGAATTTGAGCACCCCTGTGACCATCATCCAATTCCAGCACATGTGCTGCAACACCATTTAAAAATGCGGCACTCAATATGCTGGTTTTTGTTTTTCTACCCACAACAGACGCTTTTAAATTTAAATTTAAGTTTCCAGAAAATATTTCTTCAACTGTGTTAAAGGCTATATTTGAAGCATCCTCAACAGATCCTCTGTATGTTACTCCAAAAAAGTCTAAAAAAGCTGCTTTGACAGTAGTGATGGATTCTACAGTTGCCTGTTCATATCTATAGTTTGAAATAAATTTAGAAATATTTTGTAAAAACATAAAACACCTTATTTAGTATTTGTAAAAAGTAGTATTAAATAGTAACTTACGATGTAAAACAATTTTTCAAAAGAATATGAAAAAAATTAATTAGATTGCAGGAACACCGGTTGCAACCAATACTATATGCGCTACAATTGCTGCACCATAATAAGTAGCTGCAATAACTAAAACTGTAACAACAATGGCTCTCCAACCTAAAGCCTTAAATTCATTCCAGCTTTTACCCATTCCTATACCGACATATGCTAAAAATACAGTTACAATAGATAAAAGCTCTATTTTAGAAACATAATATAATACGAAATCAGAAGTCGGCATTCCAGGAAATGCCAATACGATTCCAATTATACTTATGTAAAGAATTGAAGAGATGTTAAATGGTAAATACCTTTCAAGCCATACCCCCACAAGAGTTATAAGGGACAGTATTCCCATTCCAACTAAAGAATCAGTCATAGGATGTTTATAACCCAAATAATTTCCAATTACAGTAATGATTGAAAATATCGCTAACAGTAATATCCAGTTAAAAATTCCATGAACGGAAACATTTTCAGATCCATCTATCAAATCAGTCATCATTCATCCTCCTTTTCAACTGGATCTTTTCCAATTTTTGGTTCCAACCAACGATACACCCTTTCGGTTAAAGGAAGTGCCAAAAATATTACAATATAAATACCTACACAGAATGAAAGCAAATTACTGAATCCTGCGAACGCTTCGATTTGTGATTCCAATCCTGGAAAAGCTGCAAGAGTAGGACCAATAGCTGCCGCATTCATACTTGCACTGCCCACACCACTTGCCATAGCAAATGCATATGGATGCAATGGCAAGAATGACAATGATAAAGTAACAAGGAAACTGATGAATATAGTACCAATTACAGTACCAATAATGAATATTGCAAATACCCCTCTGGATTCAGGAGAGTTAAAACCATATTTATCAACAACAACAGCAACATTCGGTTCACGACCAATGGAATTAGTCATACCAATTGCTTCTTCTTTAAATCCTAAAAGTAAAGCAATAGGAAGTACAAGAATAGTTGCCAAGTGTCCTATTTCCTGCAATATCAATGCAGGCCCCATTTCAAAAATCAGATGAATTGACTGGCCACTTGAAACAGCCAACTTAGCAATTAGAACACCAATGAAAAGCATCATAGCCCCTTCAGCAATACGAGCCTGTTTTCTTTTAATCCATGTAATGCGCTTATCCAAATAAAATATTAAACCTAAAACAATTGTATAAATCAGAGGCATTATAGTGATTGCAACATCACCAGTTATGGGAATTTTTTGAGTGCCTATTAATTCGGCTACGACTACCAAAATAAGTACAGTAACATGTAATCTATAATCTCTCCATGGATTTTTCTTTAAAATTCGTTTATCCGTTTTTTCACGGTAAATATGTTCCACTTGCCCCTCATCATCATGCATCGGAATAATCGCCAACTCCCAAACCAGCACCAAAAATTAATCAATAATGCTCAATATTAATAGATTACTAAACCTATTATATTTAAATTAATAGCATTTACTTTTTAAAAATACACGAAATGAGAATAAAAATATATAAATTTATAATAAAAAACACAAAATGAGAATAAAAAATAAGATTGTTATACTGGAACTCCAGTAATAACTAAAACTAGATGTGCAACAATTGCTGATCCAAGGTATGTGGATGCGATAACTAAAACAGTAACGATAATCGCTTTCCAACCAAGTGCCTTAAACTCATCCCAACTTTTTCCAATACCTATTCCAACATAGGCTAAAAACACAGTTACAATGGATAATAATTCAACCTTTGAAACATAATACAAAACTGCTTCGGAAGTTGGAACTCCTGGAAAAGCAATGAAAATTCCAATTAGACTAATATAAATAATTGAAGAAATATTTAATGGAAGTTTACGCTCTAACCAAACACCGATTAAAGTAATTACAGACAATATACCCATACCAACTAAGGAATCATAAATTGGATGTTTATAACCTATATAATTCCCAATAACAGTGATTATAGAAAATATTGCCAATAGAAGTATCCAATTAAAGATGCCCTCAACGGACACATCAACAGATTCATCAAGCAAATCAGGCATTTATTTACCTCCAGCTGTTTCTTCATCTTTATTATCATTTCCATCTCCGGAAGATTTTCCTATTTTGGGTTCCAGAATATAATATAATTTTTCAGTCAAAGGAAGAGCGATAAATATCACAATATAAATCCCAATGGAAAATGAAAGCAAGTTACTGAATCCGGCAAAAGCTTCGATATTTGTTTCCAATGTAGGGAATGCCGCAAGAGTTGGACCTAAAGCAGCTGCATTCATACTTGCACTACCTACACCACTAGCCATAGCAAATGCATAAGGATGCAAAGGCAATAAAGAAGTACTTAAACTTGCTAAAAAACTAATAAACACAGTACCAATCATCGTACCTATGATAAATAATGCAAAAATCCCTCTTGCTTCAGGAGAATTAAATCCATACTTATCAACAACAACTGCAACTTCCGGTTCACGACCAATAGAGTTTGTCATACCAATAGCTTCCCTTTTAAATCCTAAAAGTATAGCAACAGGAAGTGCGATGAGAAGTGTTGCCAAATGCCCTAATTCCTGTAACAACAATGCAGGCCCCATTTCAAAAATCAAATGCATTGATTGACCGCTGGAAACAGCCAACTTAGCAATTAGTATTCCTATGAATAACATCATAGCTCCTTCAGCAACCCTAGCTTGCTTTCTTTGAATCCATGTAATAGGTTTTGCCAAATAAAACACCAAACCTAAAACCATAGCATATAAAAGAGGCATTATTGAAACTTCAACACCTTTTGCCAAGGGAATTTTAATAGGACCTATTAACTCAGCAATAATCACTAAAACAAGTACAGTAGCATGTAATCTATAATCCTTCCACGGATTTTTCTTCAAGATTCTCTTATCAGTCTTTTCACGATAAATATGATTAGTATCTGGAATTGTACCCACTCCCACCCAACATGCATTAACATGTGATAAGCATACTTTAAAAAAACAAGTATATAAATCCATATGATTTAGTTCCCACAAGTTCTAAAAATATGAATAAAAATTAGTATAAATTAAACAAAAGTTCACATAAAGTGAATAAAAAAATTTTAATTAAAAACAGTCAAATTAAATATAAATAAATAAAAAAAGCCCATTTATATTAAATTCATTCTACAAATAGGTTTTGAAAGATGTCGCCTTGCAGAAACTGGTGTTTCATAAAATTGATAATTTTTTAAATTTCTAGTGATTTTAATAGGAACTTTTTTGTCAGATGTAATCTTTTTTCCACATTTTTTGCATTTAAATCCCTTATTTTTCCCGGCAGAAGTCATTCTTTTTCCACATGCACATATTGGATTTTGATACTCAACATCATTTAATTTTAACATCTGAAATTTTTCAATGTTAAATGTATTTTGCTCCCCAATCCCTCCAAAGACCTTAATGACATCACCAGGGCGTAAATTGGAAACTATCTTTCTAAAATTTTTTGTTGGCTCATAAGCACCACATTCAATCTCGCCAGATTCATCGAAGATGAAAAAGAACATGTGCCCTCCATCTATAATCTTAGGCACATTTTTTACTTCACCAATAACTTCATAACATCCATATTGCTTCATGTCTGAAATATTATCTGCTTTCTGGATGTGCATATCTGTATGCTGATTTGTTTTGAAAATGCACCAATCAACAATAGGTTCCCCAACCTTGACAATGTTTTTGGCAGTATGCAAAGAGTCAACATTATTTGATCTGATACCATATAAAACAGGACATGGAGTTTTTGGTTCTATGGCAATGTAATTTTCTGAATAGTCAATATTTTCAAAAGTATCCGGAAATGTTTCTTTATCCATCAGATAAACTGATTCATAATCAATTTGACGTTTTGTACCATAATTATCCGCACTTCTATATGCAAGCAGCTCATAAGTATAATCAGATAATGGCAAGCTAATTGCAGCAATTGATCCGATAATCCCCCTGCCTTTTTTGAATTTATGAATTTCACAACCGACAGATTTTCCAAATTTTTCTGCTTCCTCAATTGTAATGAACTCATAAATGGCTCTAAATGCATAATTTTCCATTTCTTCAGTGATTTCCCCATCATAAAAAATTACGCCAGGATTTGTATTGTCACAGTCAAACATCGATAGCTTTTCCACTTCATTCAGGACGATTTCTCGAGCCAAATCAGCCTTTTCATTATTTAAAATTTTTAAACTGACCCCACCATTTCCCCGAGTTTTGAATCTTGCAAACGGATTTAACCTGATTAACCTAGGATAGTCAACAAGTTCTATCGCATTATCCTTAAATTCATTAATTATCTGACTTGCCAAATAAGTGGTACACATCCCATCGGGAGAGTCCGTATCATCTATTCCAATATATAAATACTTAATTACAATCACCTTCAAATAATAACATATATTACAGTTATAAGAATATATAGTTTACAAAGAGGTAAGTTAATATGTTAACTAGAAGCCAATTGTTACATAATATTGAAAAACTATTAAAATCCCAAGGTTATAAAACTTCAGATATTTATGACCAAGGTTCTTTCGATATAGTGGCACGTAAAAAACTACTCATCCTACTTTTAAAAACATTTCAAAATATAGACAGCATCAATGAGACAAACGCTCATGAAATGAAACAATTGGCCAATATTTTTCTTGCTTCCCCAATCATTATCGGAGAAAGATCAAGAAACGGTTTTCTAGAAGAGGGAGTAATCTACGAAAGATACGACATTCCCACCATTGGCTTTGAAACCTTGAAAAACATGATTCTTTATAATGAATATCCTGAAATTCTGGCGGACAGAGGAGGATATTTTGTTAAGATTGACGGCAATGTGATAAAACAATATCGTGAGGAGTATTCATTATCCCTAAAAGACTTGGCGGATTTGGCCCATGTTTCAAGGGCGACAATGTACAAATATGAAAACGAAATTGTTCGCGCCAATACTGAAACTGCCATGATTTTAGAAGAGATTTTAAATACAAAAGTAACACTCGATATTGATTTATTGAAACAACCGCAAAAGGAAGATATTGAATTCAGCAATGTTGATGATACTCTTGACCTATCAAAGTTAGGATATGGTGTTGTTTCAACAAACAAAAGTCCTTTTGATGCAGTGGCTAAGATGAAAACTTCAGAAAAACAATCCCCATTAATGGCGAATGTTGAAAAAAACAGGACTGAAAAAACATTGAAAAGAATGGCAGTTCCCCTAAAGGATTTGTCTGTGGTGACAACATCCGAACCAGTGTTCATAATCAATAATGAAAAGATAAAAGAATCTATCGGAACCATACCTGTAATCAAATCATGGGAACTGAAGGAATTTGAAAATTCAAAAGAATTATTGAAAATGATTAAAGAGAGAAAAGAAAATTAGGTGGCAAAATGGAGAATTTAAGCATTAGCGATATGGAAAATTACCCAATCAAATGGGTTTGTAATTATGCAGGTCAAAAAGCTATTGGAATATGTGGAAAAACACAGAAAATAGCCATGTTCGCATCCGATGAAAGAGTATCCAGAATATTGGATGACATCGTAATTGGAACAGATGAAAACCAGGAAGGATACGGATGCGAAGAAAAAGACAGATGCTGCAATTTCAAATGTGAATACTGCAACATTAGTCCAAGACAATATCTGCAAATTACAGGTAAAAAACCATCAAATAAAAATATAAAAGATTTGATTAATGGGTTAAAAGCCTTAAATGACTCCCTTGAAGAAGAAAAGTTAGTTCCTTTTGAAGAATATGAAGTTGTAAAATTCTAATATTCCCTCAAAAGAGAAAAATCTTCTTTTGCTTCATCCACGCTAGCCACTCCAAGAGCGATTGCATCAACAAAATCAACATTCCTGAAAAATTCAAAGGAATCCTGTGGTTTCAAAACGCCAACTGCAAAAACTCTTGAAGCAATAATTTTTTTATTTAAATTGACTACTTTTTGAATAAATTCCTGCCTTTGAGCTTTATTAAATGCACTTATATCCATCATATAAGATAGAGAATTGTATGGAATCATATAAAAATCAAATAAATCAGTGTCAATATTATCATTGAGAAAATCAGTTGTTTTTGATGGAAATGCAGTAACCAATCCCGAAAGTGAACCAGTGTCATTTATTTGAGACAATATTTTTGAAGTCAACTTCCAATCATACCCATCAACAATAAACTCATCAACAAGCATTACCGGACAATCATAGGTTGAAAACAGCTCAATATCCTCATCCCAATCCACTTCTTTTGCAATATCATAATTAGGATTTAGATAATCCACATCACTTTTTCCAATTGTAGCTATGACTTTCATTTCACATCCATTTTCAGATGCAATATCATATGCTTTAAGTAGATTATCATCATTAACAAGATTTATAGCTCTTACACCATTGTTATAAGAGCCTATGATTACATCAGCAATATTTTGAGGATTATCATATAAATCAATTTGATAAAGTCTGGATCTGTGCCCAAAATAAGGTTCGGCCATGAATGGACCATAACCTAAAATACACTGTGGAATTACTTTTTCTTTGTATTTCAAATCATCAAAAAACATATCATTACCCTTCTTTTTCTATTATAACAGCTGTTCCATATGCTAAAACTTCTTGCATATTTTGAGAAATGCTGTCTGAGTCCAATCTCATGGAAATAATTGCATTTGCCCCCAATTCTTTTGCATGAACAACACATCTTTCAATAGATTCATCTCTTGAATCTTCCATCATCTGAACATACTGTTTGATTTCCCCACCAAGAAGTCCTTTGAGACCGGCACCTATATCACCCCCAAGACCTCTTGCGCGTACTGACAAACCATATACAAATCATTTATTCTCAACAATTCTATATCCTGCAATATAATTTGAACTTGAAATTGGAAATTCTTCGAAAGACACCATTTTTTCACACCGTTTGTTATCAAGGTCCATTTATAAAAAAAGACAATGAACAATTAATAGTTATGAAATATGCTTATAAAAATATTACTTAATGGAATTATATTTAAAATTATAAATATAATAAAAAACATATTTTTATCTAATATTTATTATTAAATATTCATTCTAAAAACAATTATTATGGTGAAAAAATGAAAGTACTTATTGCTGACGCTATTAACGAAAAAGGTATTGAAAATTTAAAGGAAGTAGCTGAAGTCGTTGTTGATACCAGCATCACTCCTGAAGAATTAGCTAATACCATTCATGAATACGATGGAATTGTTGTCCGAAGCCGGACAAAACTTACTGCTGACATTATCAAAAAAGCAGACAACATGAAAATCATTGCAAGAGCTGGTGTTGGAGTGGACAACATCGATCTCGATGCTGCAACCGAGAAAGGTATTATGGTTGTAAACTCCCCAGAATCCACATCAATTACTGTTGCAGAACATACTATGGGATTATTACTTACAATGGCTCGTAAATTATCCATTGCTGATAAATCTGTTAAAGATGGAAAATGGGAAAAGAAAAAATTCATGGGAGTTGAACTTAGAAATAAAACTCTCGGTGTAATTGGAATGGGCAGAATCGGTTCCCAAGTTGTAAACAGATGTAAAGCATTTGAAATGGATGCAATGGCATATGACCCATACTTACCAGAAGAAGTTGCAAAACAAATGGGCGTAGAATTAACCGACTTGGATACTGTGCTTAAAAATGCAGATTTCATCACAATTCATGTACCACTTACCCCTGAAACCAAACATTTAATCTCTACAGAACAATTTGAAATTATGAAAGATACTGCATTTATTACAAATTGTGCCCGTGGTGGAATTATTGATGAAGATGCATTATATGATGCTTTAGTCAACAACAAAATTGGTGGAGCTGCATTGGATGTATATGAAGAAGAACCACCAGCTGAAGATTCAAAATTATTCGAACTTGACAACATTGTATTAACTCCACACATTGCTGCTTCAACTAAAGAAGCACAAAGAGATGCTGCAATTATTGTTGCTGATGAAATAATTGATTTGTTCAAAGGTGGAACACCTCAAAATGTATTGAACATGCCACGTATCGACAATAAAACATACAAAGAAGTATCTCCATACTTAGAATTATGTGAAAAATTAGGCAGTTTCATATCTCAAGCTGTCAACGGTAAAATTAAAGAAGTTGAGATTGTTTACAGTGGAGAATTAGCTGAAATTGATAATTTAGAAATTTTAACAAGAACTGTACTCCAAGGTGTAATAAATCCATTCTTAAGTTCTCCGGTAAATGCTGTCAATGCTGCTCTTGTTGCTAAAGACAGAGGAATCAGCGTTACTGAAGGAAGAAGAAATAATGCTAAAGGATATGACTCATTAATCAAAGTAACTGCTAAAAGTTCAAAAGATAAATTCTCAGCCGAAGGTACAAACTTACACGAAGCTAGAATTTTAAAAGTAAATGATTATTGGGTAGACGTTATTCCAGAAGGACACATGTTTATTGCAAAATACGAAGATGTTCCTGGAAGTATCGGAAGTATTGGCACCAAATTAGGAGAACACCAAGTAAACATTGGAATAATGCAAGTTGGACGAGATGAACAAGGTGGAAGAGCTATTATGATTTTAACTTTAGATAAAGAAATTCCACAAAATGTCATCAAAGAAATCCAAGAATTGAACAATGTTTACGAAGCTATTGGGCTTGAATTATAAATAAAAAACGATTTTCACCATTATTGTTTTTTATTTTTATTTTTTTTAAAATAAGACTATTTTTTAAAATCGCGATAAATTCTTTTCACACTACCATCAGAATTGATTTCAATTTTTATTACTTGAGGATTATTGTTTAAGTTTCTTTTCTCATATTCTTCATAGTGGTCAACAAAAGTATCATCAGTTGTGAAAAATTCATCATCGTCTTCGTCAAGAAGTCCTGGCTTAAACTCATCATTATCATTTAGGACATCATCTTCATCAAAGAATTCATCAGATTTATCTTCAATCAAATAACTATAATCCCCAATAATATAATCCTGATTATTACCATACCTGTCATAAGCTTTAAATGTCGCCAAAGAATATGGGAGGCAAACAATCATATGGAAATAACCATTTTTTGAAAATGTTGTCAAATCGGCATCAGATGGGCTTGCACTAGGACCCGGATGTGAGTGAACTGATCCCCAATATTTTGTATTCATAGGAATCATTTCAGTATGCACTACAGCACCAGTTTCACAGGTTTCACCAGGAACAAAAATCAGACCAGTAATATAAAGTATTTTATTATTTATTTCACCATCAAAAAAAGCTAAAAATTCATTTGGATAAGCTTTCTTAGCATAATAGATTACAGATTCTAGAACTTCCCTATCTACTCGAACTTCATTAAATTCTTCATCATTATTTCCAAAAATTTTTGAAATAAAGCCCATTTTTTCACCTAAATAATATTTTCAAAAAATTCTTCATTAAATTTTGGAACATCCCAGTCAACGTAAGCATAAGTCCTATATGAAATTTGTTCCTTATTTTCTTTTTTGTTAAATCCGATTATTTTTTTACTTTTCCTGTATACTGCAATTCCTCTTTTCTTATATGTTTCAACATCATTTAAATTAATGCCATTTTGATACAATAATTCATGAATATCACTTGACTTAAGCCCATTTATTTTATCATTAGCTTCGTTATTTGAATATTTAGATTTAAGGAAATAAATGCCATGTGATGCAATGCAATTTTTCCAGGATTCATCCTGTCGCCATTTAAAGTATTTTAATACATCCCCATCAGCAATTGGGATGATTCTTGAATCAAAAGCAGGAGGCTTTTTAAAATCCTCCCCATAATGCATTACAAATGAACTGGCAGTGAAACTGGCAATTACAGAATTGATTTTTTCGATTCTTCCATCAAAAGGAATTTTATCTAAAAGCAAGCTTATTTCATCTGAAAAAGTATAAACAAAACTTGGAGAAAACTCTTTAAACAAATCTTTACAAACATCAGCCATGACCTTATAGAAATTCTCGTCATACGGCTTAACTAAATTCAAATCATCAGCCAACTTATGAAAACTTCTACCATCAAGCCTGACAATGATTTTTGAGTTTTTAGGGACTTTCAAAGACGAATAAACTTCATAATCTTTCATTACATTCCCACACTGATAGTTTCATTAAAACTTTTAAGCAATCTAATTGCTGAAAGTGCCGCCAGCATACTGGTTTTTGGATTGGCCGCACAAGGATAATTCATTGTTGTTGTTTTAAATTCACCAAAATCTCCTTTTGCAGTAATTTCATGAACATTTCTGTCAACATTCGGATCTACAATTATCTTTACATCAATGTCCCTTTGACAGGCAATGCTGATTGTTGCAGCAACATTGATATTTAATGGGAATTCCTTTACTGCTTCTGATGCCTTTCCTTCAAATAAAACTTCTTCTTTGTCAATGGTTTTACCTAAAGATTTTGGAGATTTACGGGTAACGAGGCTTACTTCCTTTAAACCAAATTTAGCAACTGCTTTAATCCCATCCAAACCCACAATAGCTCCAGACGGCAAATGAATTTTAGCATTATTCTGTTTAGCGATTTTTTCTATTTTTTGATAAAATCCAATGTCCATAAATGCACCAACACTCATGATAATCATGTCACGACCTTGTCCTAAAACTTTAGGTGCAAAATGTTTAACAGAATCCGGTGAAGCACATTCAAGGACCAAATCAACATTTTTTACCATTTCATCAAAATCAAGCGCAGCCACACCGCCAGCCAGTGAAGCCAGGTTTTCCGCTCTTTCAATATCTTTGTCAAAGAAGTATGCAATTTCAATACCATTATTCTCTGGAACAATGCTTGTTGTTATAATATTAGCAATGGCTCCACAGCCTATAATACCTACTTTCATAAAAATCACACTATAAAATGTAAATCTAATAAAAATTATAAAAAAAAGAACTGGCGAAAGATTAATTATAATCTTTCAGCATCAAATTGGACTTGAGTTTCGTTTTGTGGTTCAGTTTCAGGTTGTTTTGGAACTACAGGCTCAGGGATTTGTGGTTCTGCATTTACTTTTTTCATATCCCTTGGGTTAATTAACATAATATCCCCAATAGCTTGAACTTTATCAAAATCAACAGTCAAAACATCATTTTGAAAAGACCTCATATCATTTTCTTCAGGCACTTCCCCACGAATACTGCCTAAAAATGAATTCATGAATCCAGCAGGTTTTCTTTCTTGCTCAATAGCCCTAACTTGCAATTTTGAAATAGTCCCTAACCTAATATTAAGAACAACATCTTCAACACGCCCTACATAATGTCCTGTATTTGTATAAATCTCTAAACTACGTAATTTTGAAACTTCTACCATGTTTACACCACAAGTAATAATAATTAAATTAAATATGTATAAATTTATTTTATTGTTAATATAAATAGTTTATGTTTTAAATGTTTTAAATCGCTTTTTTACAAAAAATTTATTAAATTATAAAATTAAAATATTAGTTAGAATTAAAAGAGGACTTCAAATGTGGGATACAACTAAAGATTATAGAATTTTAGTAGCAAGCAAAGCAAGAGAAAATTATTTAAATCTAATTCCAACAGCTTCATTTAGAGGAAGCTGGAATAAAAAACAAGCTATTGATTTAGGAAAACAGATGAATAGTGATTTCCAATCATTAACATATTCCTATCTAGAAGGTGACGAATTGGTAAACTCACCAGATGTTGCTAGCTTAAAAGAAAAGGCTTTAAAGATTATTGAATATTTAGGCGGAGACGATTGGAATAAAAAGTTTTTAAGCAATGCTCCAAAGGACGAAAAGGAAAAAACACAGGAAAATATTGCGAAGGTCAGATTTTTCCTTGACACCATCATCGGCTTAAAAGAGCGTTTGGCATTAGGTCCCATTAATGATCCAATCATGGGCATTGACATTAAAGTTGGAGAAGTAATGAGCGTTACACAACATCCCAAAAATGACAATCTCATGTTATGTAATGTTAACCTTGGAAAAAGAGCCATAACAGTTGTAACTAATGATTTGAATGTTAAAGACGACAATAAAGTTGGAGTCTCCCTGCTCCCACCACAAGCATTCAGCGACATAGTAAGTGAAGGAATGTTTTTAGGAATGAATGGAAGTATCCTCAAAGACGTTGAAGGCGAACTTGGAGCAATGCCAAAGGGCATACCAATGGAATCCCTTAACGAAACACGTAACCTTGTTGAAAATTATTTAAAATAGCTTTAATAATTTGTTTTCAGCGCCACCAAATTAATAAGCCATTAATAGTAAAAAAAATCAAAAAAAAATAATGAAATATGCCAGAAGTTCATCTTAAATTCAAACCAATTAATTTGGTTTTTGTCATTTCTTCCACAGCATATTTTATTCCTTCTTTTCCAACACCACTATTTTTAAATCCACCAAACGGCATGTTATCAGTTCTGAATGTTGACTGCTTATTAACAAATACTGTTCCGGCTTCAATTTCATTTGCACATTTCATTGCAGAGTAATAGTTTTCAGTGAATACACCAGCTTGAAGACCATATTCAGTATCATTGGCCATTTTTATAGCATCATCAACCCCATTAACACGAATAATCGGTGCAATAGGACCAAATGTTTCATTAATAACTAAATCCATATCATGTGTGACATTGTCAAGCACTGTTGCCTGGTAAAAAGCACCATCTCTTTTTCCACCAGTTAATATTTTTGCACCACCATTAACAGCATTGTTTACACTTTCTTCAACTTGAATTGCAGCTTTTTCATTAATTAATGTGCCTAACGTAGTTGAATCATCCAAAGGATTTCCCATGACTAATTTTTCTGTTTCCAAAACCAATTTTTCACAGAATTCATCTGCTATTTCATTATCAACTATTATTCTTTTAACACCCATGCACACCTGACCTGCATTTAGAAAAGCCCCATTAATAACACCTTTAACTGCATTATCCATATTTGCATCTTTTAAAACAACCAATGGATCATTTCCACCAAGTTCCAAAGTAACTTTTTTCATTCCTGCTTTTTGAGATATCATCAATCCGGTCGTTACACTTCCAGTGAACGATATCTTATTAACATCATCAGAAGTTACCAGATAATCTCCAATTTCAGAGCCATATCCAGTTACAGTGTTTACAACACCATCAGGAAACTCTTCATTTAACAATTCCGCAAATTTCATTACTGTTAATGGTGCTTCTGTTGGGGGTTTTATGATTACCGTATTTTTACATGCAATTGCAGGTGCAATTTTGTGAATTGTTAAATTTAAAGGATAATTAAATGGAGTGATGGCTGCAACAACACCCAATGGAACTTTTTGAGTGAAGGCAAAAAATCCCTTACCGTTAAGACCTGCGTCCAAAGGTACACTTTCACCATAAATTCTTTTTGCCTCCTCGGCTGCAAGTTTTAATGTTTCAATAGACCTGTCCATCTCAACAAGAGATTCATTTATTGGCTTTCCAACTTCAAGAGTTAGTAACTCTGCAAAATCCTCACGATTATCTTTTAATTTATCGCAAACATTGAATAATTTATTTGAAACTTTAAAAGCAGACATTTCTTGAAGAAAACTTTTAGCATTATTAGCTTCCAAAATAGCTAAATCTGCAGTTTGCCTATGCGCAATTGGAACTGTATCAATTACATCACCATTATAGGGATTTACAACATCAACCAAATCTTCACTGGAAATATGCTTTCCACCTATTAACATATCCATCATATCACAACCAAAAATATAACTATTCCCACCCTATGGAAATTAATGATTCTCACTCTGAAACATTTGACTTTAAAGAGCATGCATTACCTTGAATTCCATCTTCCAAAAGGTTTGACAATTATTTAATTAATTAGCCCTCTTTTACTGTTGAAAAAGTTTTAGAAACCATTTCATTGTCAATTATAATTTAGATATTCTAACTATTTAAAATGCATCAGAAATATTTTAAGAAATCATAGAAAATATGAAAACAATGAAAAAAATCCCTAAGTTAGACAACCTCATGATTAACAAATTTTCAAAAAATTGCATAAAGTTAATAATAGTAAGAACACATAGTATAAAATAATGAAAAACTTAGCACAATAACTATGATAAAATGAAATCCATAACCCTAAATTTAGATATTAAAGAATTATATAAACTAAATGAATTTATTGAAGGTATTCTTCAAAAACAGGACTTTCAAATTGAATTGATTATTGAAGAGATTTTTGCAAATATCGTTAATTATTCCAATAGTGATTATATTAAAGTCAATGCTGACTATGATGATTCGACATTAACAATGGTGTTTATTGATAATGGAATAGAATTTAATCCCCTTTTAAAAGAAAATCCTGACTTCCCGGACAATATTGATGATGCAAATATTGGGGGATTAGGAATATATTTAACAAAACAGATGGCAGATGACTTGCATTATGAATATAAAAATGGTGAAAATCATCTGAAAATTATTAAAAAAGTGGAATAATGAAATCCAAATTAAAAAAAACTCTAATACCCTTAATACTGATGATTATTCTAGATTTGGGTGCCTATTATTATGTTGGCGGATCACAAAATTTTGGTGCTGGTTTAAATGCATATTTAGGTTTGATATTTGCTTGTGGATTGTTGCTTGGACCCTACGGAGCAGCTGGTGCAACTATAGGGAATATGATTTGTGATTCGATTAGGGGTTATTCTCCAGAAACAATGATAATATCTGCCATGGTTACTTTCGGCAGTTCCTATTTGTCATATATGTTATGGTACGAACCATTTCACAAAAAATCAAAAATTATAAGTCCTAGGCTAATCAATACGCATTATTTATCTAAATTTCTAGTTTTACTACTGTTATCTGGAGTATTGTATGGAATACTCACCAAAATATTATTCGTAATCACATATCCTAGATTAGCTTCAAGCTCATACATATTTTTTAGATACTTTTTAAACTATGTCAACTTTGGATTCATGTTTGGTGTTATTGGAATATGGATTTCCAGAAAAATCAACTTTATTCATACCCCAAAATTATCAAATAGAAAATTGAATAAAAAATTATATTTAGCAATTGTTTTATTATTAATCATTTCTATTGCAACTATCATAATTGCAGATTATACAATAAAGATTGATTCCCACCACATTCTAATGTGTGAAACAATGATTGTTTTGATTTTGTTATATTCTTTTTTCACAAAACCGATGACTTCAAAAATTCATCAGGTTAACTTCACATCTATTCTTGAAAAAATTATGGATTCATTTCTTATTGTAACACTAATTATTTTAATCTTTGCAATGACAATATCCGAAAGTACTACTTTTGGATATGTGCTTATAGAGTATCTCCCTGTTCCTAATTCGGATGCCTTTGTGATACTATTAGTATTCGCAGATGCACTTTCCTTGTTTTTCTTCATCCCATGTCTAATTGTTTTAAGATATGTGGAACGTAAGGTTATCCGACCAACAATATCCTTTTCAAAAATAAAAGATTTCATTAAAAAAGGAGAAAAAATTGAATCAGATGGTTTGATTAATATTTATTCTGAATATACTGATGAAGAAAATGAAATTGGACTGCTTGCAAGAAGTTATACTGATTTAATAAAGTACAATAACCATTATATCGAAAATATTCATAAAATTGAAAGTGAAAAAGAAAGAATTAAAGCAGAACTTGAAATTGCAGAAAAAATCCAAAAAGCAAGCTGGCCAACTGAAAAAATGGATGAAGAAGATTTGAGTGTTTTTGGATTTTCAAAACCAGCTAAAGAAGTTGGTGGTGACTTTTACGATTATTACGAAATTGATGATGAACATGTTGCCGTGGTGATTGGTGATGCATCAGGAAAAGGAGTTCCTGCAGCTCTTCTTTCAACTATTACTCAAGCAATAATAAAACTAATATTGAAAACTGAAAAAGATCCTGCAAAAGCATTATATATTCTTAACAACCAACTATGTGAAAATAACACCGAAATGATGTTTATAACATTATGGTTAGGAATTTTTAATAAAAAAACCAATAAACTTAAATTCTCAAATGCAGGACACAATCCACCAATAATATATCAAAATAAAGAATTTAAATTTTTAAATACAGATACTGGAATTGTTTTAGGCATTATGGAAAATTATGAATTTGTAACAGAAGAAACTGACGTTGCAAAAGGGTTAGTTCTATACACTGATGGAATTACTGATGCAAATAATCATGATGAAGAATTGTATGGTGAAGAACGCCTAATTGAGTTTTTAAATTCACGTAAATTAGATCAAAAAATCATATCCCAATTAATGCATGATATTGACGAATTTAGTGAAAATGAAGAACAATTTGACGATATGACATTGTTAATTTTAGAGAAACATGATTAAATTAGCTTATACCAATGTAGAAAACCTTGATTTGAAAAGAGGTTATGAATTAGTTTCAACTAATCGAAAGAGCAAAATCGATTTTTACCGATTTGATAAGGACAAAAAACTCAGCTGCGGAGTTTATCTTTTGGTTATGAAATTACTGAATGAAGAAAACATTACCGATCCCATAATCAAAACTGAAAAATATGGTAAAGCATACATATCCAACTATGACAATATCCATTTTAATGTAAGTCATTCGAGAAACATGATTTGTTGTGCAATATCCGATAAACCTGTAGGTACAGACATCGAATTTAATGACCCTACAATTGATTTAAATATAGCCAAACATTATTTCTTCAACAGCGAATATGAAAACATCATGAACTCCCCAAAACCAATTGATGAATTCTTCAATTATTGGGTTTTGAAGGAAAGTTATATGAAATACACTGGTTTAGGATTTAATTTAGACCTTGACAGCTTTGAAATACTTATGAGTGAAGACATTAAACTTAAAAATGATAAAGATAATCTTAAGTTTAATCTTTTCAGTATTGAAGAATATAAAATAGGTATCGCAAGTCACTATAATGTTAATCATATCTATAATTATCCAATCAACGAGTTATATTAACTAAAAATGAATAATCAAATTTTTTTAAAGTATCTCTCGAGATTTCTTAACTCATTATTAAACTCTTTTACTTCTTTTGAATCTATTTGTCCGCTTAAATCAGACATATAATTTTTATACATGTAAATTGCCAGCAAAACCACAACCATTATTCCTCCAAAAAGTAATATAAATTCTGCAGACGTTTGACCGCTTTTATCCACTAAAATCCCCCCACAAACATACTTCCACCGAATGTTGTTACCATATAAAAAATAGCAAAAGATGCAGACACCAATGGAAGTGAAAACTTAATTCCTTTTTTAAACTCGCCATACATAATCAAACTGATAATGAAAGCTACCAAAATAGAATGAATAATCAAATAAATCTCGCCCGCTACAGGAGCAGTCAAAACAATTTCTGATTCCATACCATAATTTTGCATAAACCCAGAATAAACTCCAACCATACCTATCGCAAAAGGAGTTGCCACAATTGCCGAAATTAAAAGGAACATGACTGACATCATTACAGTTGATTTCCTCTCACGTTTTAATGCAAGCAAGTCCCTCAAATCATCCGATACCTCAAAAAGTACTCCAGATACGCTTGATCCACTTTTACGACCATCTAAAATAATGTTAAAAATTCGCTCCAATTCTTTAGATTTTAGACGTTTTGCCATGGCTTGCCATGCATCATCAAAATTCCTACCCATACGAATTTCAACGATTGCCCTTCTCATTTCATCGTATAGCGGCCCTTCACCATACTGTGACATGTCTTCCATTGCATTTTCAAAACTGAGTCCGACCTGCAGCATACTTGAAAGTTGCCTTAAAAAGTCAGGTGCAGTTTTTTCGATTTCCTGTGCTCTTTTTTCCTGTTGGACAATAACATATGTGAAAAGGCCAGGAATTACGAAAAATGGTAAAATCAATAGTGACACCGGAAAGTTTAGAACTGCCAATGTTAATGCCAAAACAATTTCAGAGATTATAATGAAAATTACAATCATTGCCAAAACTTTAGTTGCATCAGTAAAAATAGCTCCACTCAGTAAAAATTCCTGTAATTTGGACAAATACTTTTCAGGAATAGTATTGTCGAAAAATATTGCTAAATCATCAATTATTTTAAATTTCATAAAATAAAATTTGGTTTAATATAATATAAAGTATTGGTTATTTTCAAAAGCAATAATAGAGAATGAAAACAAGAATTCATACCAATTAAACAAAATGTTTGGTCAAATGAAATAACACTTAAATGAATTAATCCAATTGGGAAAAAAGGTAATAAAATAAAAAGAGACAATATCTACGATGCATAAGAATTAAAAAATTGTTTTAGACAAAACTCAAAAAAAAAAGAATAGAACAAATTAAACAATTTATACCTCATACCCATTGTTTTAAAAGATTTCATAATAACACATATTAAATCACTTTTACATCATATCTAAAACACCATGACAAAAATATTGAAAAAACTTCATCTTTTAAAGATTTCAAATACTGCCCTCATAGTAATCAATAATGGATAAATTTCCAATCTTCCACTCAACATATTAAACATGCCGATAATCTTTAATGGCCATTCCATTGTTTGTGAAATTTGTCCTATTTCCAAACCAACGTTACCCTGCATGGACATTGTGAAAAACAATGAATTAAAAGGGTCATGACCATATAAACTTAATAACGACCAAGTGATTAAAATACACATGAAATAAAGTGTTATATAATTTCCACTTTGCGCTACAATTTCTTCAGTGAGCTTTTGGTCGGATTTCGGCAAAGGAACAACACTACCCACTGGAGACAATATTTCACGTGAATTTCTATATATTCCTTTAAAAAAGGTAATAACCCTCATCAACTTAAGTGCACCGACAGTAGATCCTGTAGAACCCCCAATAAGCATTAACATCATTATAATGAATATCGTAAATGGTGGCCACCCACCCATGACAGTTGCACTTTGAATACTTGCCCCAGTTGTTGTAACGGCAGAAACTACCGTAAACAGATTGTCCATAGGAACAATATTGGATGTTACATATATCAGGAAAGTTGAAACCGCAATCAAAGAGATTAATGCTTTAAACTGCATATCTTGAATTAATGACTTTCCCCGTGTCTTGATAATATTATAATGAACCAAAAAGCTTGTTGCACCCAATATCATCAAAAAAATCGTAATGAAATATATCAGGTCATTTTGATAAAATCCAATATTCGCATTTTTTACGCTCATACCACCAGTGGAAATAATGCAAAATGTATTACAAATGGAATCGAAAAGAGGCATTCCAGCAAGAGAATATAAAACAATTCCCAAAACAGTAAATATTAAATAAATTTTGATGATTTGTTTGATTGTGGCTTTTATTGATGGTTTAATTCTCTCTTCACGAGCTTCAGATTGATATAGTTTGGATGACATGACACCAGGTTTTGTTAGAATAGCAATTATCATAACAATTACTCCCAAACCACCAATCCATTGTTGCAGTGCTCTAAAAAATAGTATGCTATATGGTAGAATTTCGACATCAGGATATATTGTAATTCCACTGCCAGTTAATGCAGACATACATTCAAAAATACTGTCAACGATGCCTATACCAGTTACAAAATAAAGTACCAATCCACAGATAAAAGATGCCCAAATCCAAGACAAAGACGATATCATCATGGCATGCTTCATACGTATTTTATTAATTGAATATTTTTCCAATCCTTTTATGAAAATCAAACCAACGACAATTGATATAGTAGCAGGCATTAGAAAATAAACCGCATTAAACTCCAAAAATATCAAATCAATAATTATTGGAACTAAACACATTGCTCCAATACCAATCATCAATAATCCACAGTTTCTAGCAACAATCAATAAATCCTGTTTATTAATATATCGCATATATCCACCCACTACGTTAATCATTTAAATATTGAATAAATAGATATATAAATTTTTAAGAAAAAAATTTTTTACAAAAAATGGCAATGTTGAAATCCTAGAATTTTTTTCACTTGAAATTTCACATCGATGTGATTTCTTGATGTAAAATTAGTATTTCTTTGATTAGCCAGATATATGT
>NZ_OMWD01000016.1 GCF_900314695.1 uncultured Methanobrevibacter sp.
TAAAAGCACACGTTTACAAAATAAAGAAACAAGACTCAAAACATTAGTTTATAATATTGATCTTTCAACAAAAATTTAAAAAAGGATTTCAACAAGACCTCATTTGCATAAGTTATATATCATACGAAACATATAGATACATATCTTTTGTTTAAACAATGTTTGATTTGAAATTGGTTGGGAAAACATGACACTCAGACTGCAATTGTTTGTAATCTTTCCCAATATTTTTGAATTTTTAAACAAACTTGATAAGAGATAATTTGAAAGACATGTTAAAAATATGTGGTATTATGAAATTTAAAAAGATAATGTTCGTAACGCTCCTGTTACTTGCAGTTTTAACACTTGGTGCAGTTAGTGCGTCACAGGATATGGATGCATCTGCTCTTGAAAACAGCAATGATGAGGTGATTGTTGGTGAATCTCAGATAGATGCCCTGGTGGATGACGGGTCAAGTGAATTAAGTCAAGACAATGTGCACATTATAGGTGCTGAAAGGGAGTACGACACTGACACCTCAAATCAGGAGGACAATTTTGGTGTTGAAGTTCCAGATAATGCAAACGGCACTGTAATTGTATCATCTAAAGAACAAGAATCTCTCAACGAGGACTTGAATGATATCAATGAAGAAAACACTCTGGAAAACGAGAATACTAAAGTATTCGGTGAGACATTAGCATTTAGCGGATATGACAACTTTAACCAAAGTGAAAAATCTGCTGTCGGACTTGAAGTCTATGGCAGTGACAATATCTTGGGAAAAAGCATAGACAATGATATAAATCTGGGGGTCGGAGAAAAAGCCTTTGCAATTTTGGATTTGTTGAATTTTATTGAAAAAAATTTACCTGTTATCAAAACAAATATTATCAATCCATTGCTAAAAAATGAGTTGGCTTTGTATCTCAATGGCATAAAGGCAGCTACAATAAAATTGATTAATGGTGAATTTAAATTAGCTGATTTTAATCAAAGTTTCCTTAATATATTGGAAGGCTTAACATCAGGCAAATTCGTTGTAACAATTAAATTAAATGATGGAATGGTGATTTATAATGCTTCATTCTCCACTTTAACCAAAGATGCGCCTATTGATGCCAGCATGCCTTCAACTGCTCTAACCAGTCAGGATGTATATATTACACTTTCCACAAACAAACCAAAAGACAAAGAGTATACAATCCGTGCGGGATTAATTGCATTGATTGATCCTCATTTTGAATCTGGAAGGCCTGTAAGTGACTTTGCCATTGACTTATGGGGCAGTGACATGAAAGATTTTTGGGAAAAAGGCGGAGGTAAAGTTAACTTAGGTCGCTTTTCAGAAGGTTTACATAAAATAATCGTTCTATATGCTATTGATTTCGAAGATAGACACGATGAATATGACTATTTGTCAAAAATATTTACCCTAAATGTCACAAAGGATAAACCAAAAATCGTTGCATCTGCTGTCACTGCAGCATACAAATCTGATAAAAAACTTGTAATTACATTAAAAGACAGTCAGGGCGTTGTATCAGGTAAAAAAGTAACTGTTAAAGTTGGAAGCATTTCAAAAACTTTGAAAACCAATAGTAAAGGTAAAATTTCAATTGACATTTCAACTTTAGCTCCTAAATCCTATAAGGCAACAATTAATTCTGCCGCAGATGGCGTCTATAAGGCTGCAAGCAAAAGCAATGTCAATGTGGTTGTTAAAAAAGCAAAAACCAAAATAACTGCAAAAACAGTAAAAGCTAAAGTCAATGCAAAAGTCAAGAATGTTGTTGCAGTAGTGAAATTCAATAGCAAAAAGTTATTGAAAGGAAAATTAGTTACTTTGAAAATCAAAGGAAAAACCTACAAAGTCAAAACCAACAAAAAAGGTAAAGCCGTCTTTAAAGTTAAAAATTTGAATAAAAAAGGCACATTTGTTGGAACCATTAAGTTTGCAGGTGATAAATATTTCAAAGGAACTTCCAAAAAGGTAAATGTGGTTGTTAATTAAAGGAAGGGATTTAATATTCCTTCAATTTTCTTTTTTTATCTGATTAATGCAAACTCTTAAACATTAACACTAGGATTTTTTAGTTTTGCTTTGCTTTGAATTGTTTGATATATATCCTAGAGTTTTTCAAAACTATATTTTGAAATAGCTGTTGTTAATGTTGATGCAGCATTGATTAAAATGGGTTAATGTGAAATATTTTTGATTTAATTAATCATTTGTAAAATTTGAATAATGTTAATCATTGAATTCAGTATAGTTTCTGAATCTGAAGTTGACTATAATTAAAATTCAATAAAAAATAAAGATGCCACCACCAAAATTCAAATTATTGGTGATGTCCTAAAATAAATAAAAAAAATTCTTTAAAGAATTTGAATTAAATCCTTTAAAGATTATCCTGTTAAACTTTCAAATCCTCTTGAAGCAAGTAATCTAGTGAATGAGCCTTCTGGTTTCATAATGATGTTTCCGTTAGAATACTCTTTTAGTGCAGTTTGTACCATGGTATTTTTCTTATCAGGATCTTTGGAAGCATTAGCAAGTGCTTTAACTAATACCATTACGGAATCTCCTCTTGACATGTTTCCTTGAACATTTTCATTACCTGGATAACCTTGGTACGCGTCGTTTTGACGAATAATTTCAGTAGCAGAAAGGTTTGTTACTTCACCATCTACTTTAAGTGGACGAACAGAATCTATGATATCATCTACTGCAACATCATAAACAACCACGACAGCATCTGATTTCATTCCGGTATTAGCTTCAACTATCTCTTTAGCATACTCCATACCTTGACCTACTCCATCCCACAGACAATCGTGTAGGAACATGTTACCTCCCAGACCTCCTGGGGCGGGCTGTGTAGGATGTGTCATTCCTCCAGGGTATACTGGAGTATAGTTTTTCAAAGATCCGTTTTCTAAACGAATCATAAATGCCATGTCCACTCCACCGTTGGATTGTTCTTCTTTATCAGAAGCTAATACTAGTATGTTCTTGGTTTCACTTGATAAATCTGGACCGCTGAATAACGCTCCAAAGATTACTGCTATTAATCCAATAAGAACGATAACAAGAATAGCTATGATTAATTTTTTTGTCCTATTCATTTAATTCACTCGCTTTGATTTGATGCAAATTAAACTTTAAGTAATATTTAAAGAAATACGATACTTAATGTATTTTATTATATATTTAGTTTTTAACTTATTTAAAAGTTATCACTTTCTGTAATGAGTTAACAATATTTCTTTAAAGTGAGTGTCATCTTTTTTTTCGTTTGTATGTGGGGATGATTTGTATTTGGCTTCTAAATAATTATATTCTCCCTCTTGATTTAATTTGCCGGTTCTTTCTTTTTTGTATAGGTCAATTGATTTATCTAATTCATAATAGAATTCATCATAATCTATTTGGGCTGGGGGAGTGTTTCTAATCATGTCTTCAATTTCTTTTGTAATTTCATTGCCGGTCCATCCAATTTCATAAATTGAATCTCCAGATGCAAAATATACATGGGATTGGTTGTCATGGACATATTGGTTGTATTGGCAGTAATATCTAACTGGATGTTTGCCTATTGTCAAATTCTTTTCATATTCTTTCTCACAGGCCCAAAGTCCAATGTGTTTTTCAAGATTGTCATCAACGCATTCAATGGAAAACTCATTATTTAATTCATATCGGTTATTGTCTATTTCTCCACCTTTGTATTTGGAAGGTATTTCAAAATTGACATTGTTTAGAGTAATGTTTGAGTCATTTTGAGCCCAAACAGCTCCAATAAATAGAATAGCTATCATGAAGATAAATATTTTTTTACTCATATTGCTTTTAATTATATCCATCATATATTAAAAAACTTATTAAACACAACTTGTAAATATAATTATTGTGATGTAATATGGCAAAGGATGACAGGAGCGCTATAAACCCACTTACTGGAAAATCCCATTTTGATATAATTAATGACGATAAGTTTTTGCAGGATTCATATAATGAGTATTATGCTATGGTCAATCAGTCACAGCTTCTTGACAACACATCTCAAGGTCAATTGGTTAGAAACGTTGCCATAAGATTGATTCAGGCGGTTGAAAACTATTTGGCTCAAATAGGCAGAAGTGATTATACTGAGGATTATTATGACTGGGACTTTCATTTGATTGCAGACAATGCGGTGAATGCATTCTGTATGCCTGGTGGTAAAATTGTCATGTTTTCAGGTATTTTATCCGTTGCAGATAGTGAAGAGAAAGTAGCATTTATTTTAGGTCATGAAATGGCTCATGCACTGCTTGACCATGCCCGAACTAGAATCAGTGCTCAAAATGCTCAAAATACTATTACTTCGGCTGCATGGTTTGGTAGTTTCGCTCTTGATCTTGTAGGTTTGGGCGGAGTCGGTGACCTTACAAGGGCTGCAACCAATGTTGCAAGTATAGGGTCTCAATTTTTCCTGATGAATCCATGGGGAAGAGACCAGGAATTGGAAGCGGACAAGCTTGGAATGATGATAATCCATTGGGCAGGCTATGATATTTCTCGAATTCCTGATTTTTGGTAGAGCATGGCTGGAGGAAATCCAAATGATCATGATTTTTTCTCAACACATCCTTCAGACAGCAAAAGAATTGCAGTCATGAATGAATTGATTGTGGAAATTGAAAATCAAAAGGATTTTTATTCAAATCCTGTTTTAAGTGAGGTTCCAACTCCAAAAGATGAATTCAAACAGTCTAATTTTGCAAGCGGAAATAAGAAATATTGTCAAAATTGCGGCACTGTTGCCGATTTAAGTGACAGATTCTGCACAAATTGTGGTGCTAAATTTGAAGTTGAATTAAAATGTCCTAATTGTGGTGCTTCAGTCGGTAGTGATGATTCATTCTGCACTAATTGTGGAATTAAGCTTCATTAAATGCTTATTTTTTTATTTTAGGTCTTATTTTATATTTTTCATGATAATTTTTTGTATTTTCCGAAACATTTATATACTACATTTGGTTAATATATTGTGTGTAAGTTATTAACAACTTATTAACAATATTTGGGATGTGAATATCATGAAGGATTTACCTCAAAATCAGGACTTGGATTTGATTTTTGTAATAGATAAAAGTGGATCAATGTGGGGGTCTGAAAAAGACACCATGGGTGGCTTCAATGCTTTCATTGAAAAAGAAAAGAACAAGGAATTTAATACTAAAGTAACTACAATCCTTTTCAATGATGGATATGAAGTATTATATGAAAGAAAAGCAATTGAAGATGTTGGTGAATTAACATCCAAAGAATACTATGTTGGAGGTTCAACAGCTCTTTTGGATGCGATTGGAAGGACAATTACATCACTTAACAGCAAAATTGAAAATAAGGTATTGTTTGTTGTCATGACTGACGGTATGGAAAATTCCTCCATTGAATATTCCAAAAAGCAAATTAAAAACATGATTTCAAGTCATAGTTGGGAATTTATTTTCATTGGTGCTGATATTGACTCTTATGGCGAAGCGGGTTCAATCGGATTTAAAAAATCCAGAATTGCAAACTATGAGAAATCTAATGCTGGAATTAATGATGCATATTATTCAGTTGCTTGCGCTGCAGATTCTATGAGAAAAAATATGGATTTAGATGATGCCAATTGGGATGCTGAATTAAGAAAGTATGATTAGTCATTTTTCATATTCGGTTAAATCTTTAATTTTTAATTTTTTAAATGCTCGTTTCCGCCTCATACAACTTTCGCAAATGCCACAATGTTTGTCTCTACCTGCATAACATGAATAGCTTAATTCCATTGGAGCACCAACTTCAACACCTAACTTAACAATTTCCTCTTTATTCAAATCAATGGCTGGTGCTTCAATTTTTATATTTTCAGGCGAACCAATGCTTATTAACTCATTGAATGCATCCATAAATTCTTTTGAGTTATCTGGAAATGTTGCAGCTTCTTCTGCATCCCAGCCCACAATGATTATTTCAGCGCCAATGCTTTCAGCAAATGATGTTGCAATTGATGTAAACACCATATTTCTTGCAGGAACCCAGACGCTTTTTGCAGTCTCTTGGCTTTTTTCCAGATTGTCCAATTCATTTTCTTTAATTTCTGGAATGTCCTCATTAGTATTCAAACTGGATGTGCTGATTTGAGCAAGCCATGGAAGATTAATTACGTAATGCTTAAAGCCCATATTTTCGCAAATTTCTTTTGATGCTTGCAGTTCTCTTTTAAAACTTTTTTGACCGTAATTGAATGTAATTGCATGGATTTCATAGTCCTTTGAATAAACGCTTGTTGCAACAGTACAGTCAAGTCCTCCGGATAAAACTGAAATCGCTTTTTTCATCTTATCATCTCTTTTACCTTTATTAATGGAAGGCCAGTCTTTTGTGCGATTTTTTTCAAATCTTCATATTCTGCTCTTGATGAAATAATCTCGCCGTTAACATAGCCGTTTTTAAATGTGACTTCAAATATTTCGCCATTTATCTCAAACTCTTTTTTAACAAATTCTCTTTTTGCTATTCCTCTGTGTAAATTTGGAGCGATTCTAATTCCTAAACTTCCGGTTTCTTTAAAAATTACATTTACAAGTTGATTTCTATTTTTTCTTTTTGAAATTACTTTTAAAAGACTTCCTTGGCGGTTTTTCTTCATGATTATTGGTGTGATTGACACGTCGCTTGCTCCGTTATCCAGGAGATTGTCAAATAAATATCCAATTTCTTCACCGGTTAAATGGTCCAGATTCGTTTCAATAACATCTATAGTATCCTTTTCGGATATGTCTGATGTTTCTATAATCCTTAAAATGTTTGGATGGTCAAAATCCTTTTTGCCTGCACCGTAAGCTATTTTTTTAGGTTTGACTGGTGGAATGAATTCGCTTATTTCATCGCAAATTTCAGCATAAATCGCACTGCCTGTAGGTGTTGCAAGTTCGCTGTCCACTGGTCCTCCAACAATATTTGCATCTTTTAGGATTTCTAAAACGGCAGGTGCCGGAACAGGTATTGTTCCATGGGCAGTTTTTACTCTACCTCCGCCAACAGCTATTGGAAGGCCGATTATTTTTTGCTGATTTAAATTAAGTGAATAATAAGCATATATTGACCCAATTACGTCTGCTACTGCATCACTTGCACCGACTTCATGAAAATGTACTGTCTGCAATGTTTTTCCATGAACTTTTGATTCGGCTTTAGCTATTCTTTCAAAAACATTTATTGAAGTTTCTTTAACTTTTTCATCTATGTCCAAGCTTTCAATTTTTTCAATGAATTCAGGATAATTGACTGGAGGTTGATGTTCAATCATTTCCACATGGCAGAATGTCGAATCAATTCCATGTTTTGAGATTTTATTGAATGATACTTTCACTTTACCGAATGCTTCAGCTGATTTTTCCATTATTTCCTTTAGCTCATCTTTATTTGCACCTAAGTCAACCAAAGCACCTATAATCATATTTCCAGCAATTCCGCTGGATTGGGGGTCAATAATAATTGTCATAGTATGATGTCCTTTTTTGTGATTGATATAAAATTTAAATTAAATAATTAATATATTTATATGTATAATTGATTAGGTTATAACATGAAAATTGGTGTCATTGAAAAAGATTATGGGATTTGCATTAATAACCCAAAGCATTTTTTGGCATTCAGCGACTTCACGGTTAGTGACGGTATTGACATTGTTGAAAATGTCAATGTTGTTAAGGCTAAGGATGATTTTAAATCAACTGCAAAAAAAGCGGAAGTTTTCAATCAGTCTCAAGGTTCTTATATTGCACAGGCAAGTGAATCTTTGGATTATTTTGAAAATACTTATGGGGACTTGACTATTTTTACATTTATGGCAAATGATGTTGTTGTCGAGGAGTTTACCAAACAATTAAAAGTGGCCAATTCTCCTAAAGGATTTCTGGATGCAAGAATTAACTTAAGCCATATTGTTTACATTGATAAGGTTTTATCCCCAAAAGACTTGCTTAAAATCTTTAAGGCGGTTACCAATATTAAGGCAAAGGCTTTGGCCTGCATGGCATTGCCTATTCACATTCAAAACATTTTGAATACCAATGAGTTTCTTGCAGTTCTTTCAAATATTCCCGAAAGCGATGGCGAAAGCCTTGATATCAATAATGCCCAATATGATGAAATTGATTTTGAAGAGATAAAAGTTCAAATTGAAGAAGCGATTGAAATAAGTCTTGAAGATGCATTTAAAAGACTTGATTTGACTTTTGGAATATTGGATTATCTTGTGGCCGAAGGTATTCTTATAGGGGATTTGATTGAAGCTGGTTTGGAGCTTGTTGATGATGATGAAGTTAATGATGATTTAAAACAAAAAATGGAAGCGCAGATTCTGAAATCATTGGCAGACATTGATGTTATAACTCTGATAGTTGCTGCAATGAGAACAGAACAGGACCTGGCCGGAGACCATATTAGAGAAATCAATATGGGTGATGATTCAAATCACTATGCTGATGATGTGCTGGGTTTAGCTGTTTCTAACCAGATTGCAGGAACAAAAGCAACTTTCAACTTTAGGAGATACTTTGAAGCAAAACCTGGCATTATCTATGGCTTGCCTCCTTTTTTGGAGGATGTATTTGCAGGTTTGATAGCCGGTTGTGTTTCAAAAATTTTTGAGGAATGATTATGGAAGATGATGGCTATTTTGAAGATGAGGAATTTTCACCGATAAGGTCTTTGCTGGGCCTTTTGACATTTTCAACAATTTTGCCGATTCGCGTATATACTTCAATAGAGTATATGACCAAATTGACATGGTGCTGGCCATTTCTACATATATTCATAGGCCTTTTGGCAGCAGCTTGCGGTTATGTCTCTTTGAATTTCCTGCATCTGAATACATTTTTCACGGCCGTAATTGTCTATGCATTTTTGATGATTATTACAGGTTATAATCACTTGGATGGTGTAATGGACATGGCTGATGGGGTAATGGTTCATGGTGAGCCTGAACGTAAAATCATGGTGATGAAAGACCCGTCCGTAGGTGCAGGTGGTGTTGCAACACTGTTTTTAGTGGCCAGTTTAACAATAGCGGGCTTATACAATATTCTGGATTATAATTTCATATCTGGAATAATTATTTGTGAAATGGTTGCAAAGACTTCCCTTATTACAACTGCGCTTTTATCAAAACCGTTAACTCCTGGAATTGGAAGTTATTTCATGCTTGAAACAACTCCGTCAAATTACTTGATATCCACAATATTCGTTTGCATAATATCATTTTTATTGGGTGGTGTTGTTGGAGTCTGCGGAGCTTTAGGGGCTATGTTTTCAGGCATCATCATTGCTCTTATTGCCAGAAGGAATTTCGTGCTTGCCAACGGTGATGTTTTGGGAATGAGTAACGAAGTAGGTCGTTTAATGGCATTGTTGTTTATGGCTGTAGCTTTATATTTCTTCTAATTTTTCATTTTTAAAGCAATTTAGTGTGTTAAAATTAAAATTGCTTTCTTAAAAAGCATTAGTTTATTAAGCAGGTTCTATATAGTTAGTTTTGATGTGTGTCACTCACCAGTTTACATATTCATCACCTCCATTTTTTAAATACAACTTCGTTCATAAGCAAACATCATCCAATCCTGTTTCAATTAGTGGTGAGTGGCCCGTCATCATTCATACAAATTTTTAAATATTCAAAATTTAAAATATTAGATTAATTAATTTATTTTTTTGATATTATGAATGTAAATGTTTTAAGATTAGATCACAGATTAAAAAGAGATACTCGTATAACAACTCATGTATGTTTGACTGCCCGCGCATTCGGAGCCAGCAAAATATATCTTGCAGGAGAAAGGGACAATAAGCTCATGGAAAATGTGAGGGATACCGCTTCACGTTTTGGAGGCAACTTTGAAATAGAATATGCTGAAGGTTATATGGGAGTTATCAATAAGTGGAAAGCTGATGGCGGAAAAGTAGTTCACCTGACAATGTATGGATCACAAGCTCATGAAGTCGCTCCTGAAGTTCGTGCAGATGGTTCTGATATTTTAATCATTGTTGGCGGTTCCAAAGTTCCTGGAAAAGTATATAAGGCAGCAGATTGGAATGTTTCCGTTACAACTCAGCCTCATTCTGAAGTATCATCTCTTGCAGTATTCCAACATCTGCTGATGGATGGCAAGGAGTTTGATTTGGAATTTGAAAATCCTGTACTTGAAGTTATTCCGACTGCTCATGGAAAAAATGTCAATATCCATAATGAAAACCGTTAGGAAATGAAGTCATCCAATCTTTTGATTGCTTTTAGTTTTGTGTCTTTTTTTATGCGTGCCTGGTCAATTGCATCCCTGATGGTTTGAATTGAATTGTCGTAGACTTCCCTGTCAACAGGATAGGGAAAACCGTCTTTTCCTCCATGGGTAAAACTGTATTTGACGGGGTCCTTCCAGCTGGCAGGTTCTCCGTATACCAAGTCGGATATCAATGCCAATGCTCTTATTTTTTTAGGTCCAATTCCCTGAAGAAGAATTAGCTCTTCATAGTTTTCGGGCTGAATTTCCCATGCCTTTGTCAGCACTTCAAATTCCTTGTCTGAAATGTCCATGTCAAGCACAGGATGGTGTGCAGGCATTGTAAAATCTTCCAAAAGCATTTGATTGTCTTTTCTTTTGAAATATTGTCTTAGGTGGTTTGGATTGTCGTTGATTAAATCAACGCTAATTTTTTGAGCTTCCTCACTATCCTTTGAAGACATGTTCAATGTGTTTGGAGTTTTTTTGTCGCATGAAATTCCGCTGTGAGGATCATTTAATAATTCATCAACCTCTTCGCCTAGCCAATGGTATCTGCGGGCGTATTTGGTTTCTGTGTTCATTCCCTGCTGGATGACAGCCCAATTACCCTTTTCGGTAATGAAGAAGTTGTGCTGGTATAATGTGTATCCGTCTTGAATGCAGGAGTTGTCAATTTTGGCAGATAATCTGCTTGTTTCAACCAATGTTTCGGTTGTTTTGGTTTTTAGGTTAAATACCTCTCCAGCATGTTCAATTCCTTCGGGAGTCTTTCTGGATTTCGCGCCTTTTCCTCCTGTCAGATAAATTCCATGTTCTTCAGGAGATAGTGATGCCTTTAAAGCTCCTAATGTGGTTGTGGTTGTTCCTGAAGAGTGCCAATCAAAACCTAAAACGCAGGAGAATGCCTGAAACCAGTATGGATTTGAAATTCTGTTTAGAAATTCATTCAAGCTATATTCTTCGATGATGACCGAAGCTAGTGCTCCTGACAAATCAACCATTCTGGAAAATAGCCATGCCGGTGGATGACCTCCATGTAATGGTAAATTGACTGCTCCTCTTCTTTTCATGAATTATGTTATTGTTTTATTTATATATTATTCTTTTACAGAGAGCGTATGAAAAGTATTATTGTAATATTTTATATTTTTTCAGCAACACTTATTTTTTACATTAAATTCTCATATAAACAAAACTTTAATAAGTAATGGTTACTAAAATTTTATATGTTATATTTATTAACAAATTATTTAATCAAAATTATTATGGAGCGTAATTTTTATGGCTATAGATAACGGAGATTTTGTTAGAGTAAACTTTACTGGTAAAATAAAAGAAACTGATGACGTATTTGATACTACTTATGAAGAAATAGCACAAGAAGCAGGAATTTTCGAAGAAAATAAAACTTACAAAGCAATTCCAATTGTTGTTGGAGGAAATCATTTATTACCTGCTATTGAAGAAGCAATTAAAGGATTAGATGCTGGAGACACCAAACATGTTGAAGTTGAATCAGATAATGCATTCGGACCAAGAGATCCTAAAATGATTCAATTAGTACCTATGAAAGAGTTCAAAAAACAAGGTATGACTCCATATCCTGGTATGAAAATCCAATCTGAAGGTTCAACCGGTAAAATCTTAACCGTTAACGGTGGAAGAGTAAAAGTTGATTTCAACCACGAATTAGCAGGAAAAGACTTAATTTACGATGTTGAAGTAACTGAAATCATTGACAATCCTGAAGATAAAATTAAAAGTATGATTGAGTTACACTACTCTAATCCTAATGTCGATATCGAAAAAACTGAAATTGACATCGTTGATGGCGTTGCAAATATTAAATTAGATGAAATGGCTAAATTCGACCAACAATCTTACATGGACATTACCTTTGCAAGATTCAGAATTGCTAAAGACATCTGGGACAACATCGAAGAAATTACCAAAGTTAATTTCGTAGATGAATTCGAAAAAAGAGAAGAATCTGACGACGAAGAAGACGAAGAATAGATTCATTTTCTGAGTTATTTTTAATAATAACTCCTTTTTTTACTTATTTTTAAATATTATTTTTTATAAACCATTATTCATGTTACAACTTAATGAACTTTTAGATATTTTTAATGAAGGCAAAACATTGGTAATGGATGAAGAAGCTGCTGATGCTTGTAATTATTATTCCAGGGAAGCACAAAAGATTACTTGTGAAATTAATTATACTTACCATGATTTTGATGAAATCAGGGATTTATTTTCAAAATTGATTGGTTGTAATGTCAGTGATGATTTTAGAGTTTTTCCACCATTTTTCACAGATTTCGGAAAGAATATACATCTTGGAAAAAATGTCTTTATCAATGCAGGCTGCAAATTCCAGGATCAGGGTGGAATCTATATCGGGGATAATGTGCTCATTGGCCATAATGTTGTCATAGCCACTTTAAACCATGATGAAAATCCTGCCAAAAGAGGTAATTTGAAACCTTCATCAATTAAAATAGGCAATGATGTATGGATTGGATCTAATGCTACAGTTCTTGCAGGTGTCACAATCGGTGATGGTGCTATTGTTGCAGCAGGAGCTGTTGTAACCAGGGATGTTGATGAAAACACCATTGTTGGTGGGGTTCCGGCAAAGTATATACGTGATGTAAAAATGGATTAAATCTTTTTTCCTTTATGGATGGCCACAATTCCAGGTATTTCATCTACCTTCAATTCAAACATGGCTTCCATACCTTCTTTTTCAAATAAAACGCATTTCTTTTCCAATACTTTATTTGTAAGCAATGCAGCTACTGGCGGTGTAATAACAAAAATGGAATTGTTTTTCTTTAATTCCATTGCTATTTCATCACTTAATGTTCCTTTTCCGATATGAATTTTAACACCATTTTCACTTAAAAAAGGAATTGTGGATTCAATTTCCTCTTTATTGCTTGTTGTTGGAGCTATTCCTGCATCGCTAAATGCTGTATGCATTATGACCATTCCATTCATGTCGAATGGTATTTCATCTTTCTTGATTAATTTGACAAATTGGGGGAGTGCTGCGTCACGGCCAGTATAAATGGTTCCGGAAATGGTGATTTTATCGCCAACATCAAGATTTTTCAAGTCACTATCTGTGATTGGTGTTTTTAATTCTTTCATCATTAAATATATTTGTGTTGTATTTTTTATATAATTTTTATTTTAGATGATATTTTAATAAGATATTTAAATGTTTGTTAACAAAGATATATCATAATCTGTATTTATTTATTATAGATTTTTTAGGAGATTTTAAAATTGATTATTATTAATGAAGATTTGTGTAAAGGATGTCACCTTTGCTTGTTTATGTGCTACAAGAATGTATATGCAATTTCTTCAGAAGTTAATAAAAAAGGTGTGCAATTGCCTTTTGTTAAGTTTGAAGAAAGATGTACAAAATGTGGTACTTGTGAAGTTGCATGTCCTGATCAGGCTATTACAGTAGATTTAGGTGAAAACTGGTGGATGGATGAAGATAACAATACAAACTTCAATCCTAAATTTACAAATGGCAAAAAGTAGGTGTTAAAAAATGGCTCAAGAATTTTTTATTCAAGGTAATGAAGCATGTGCTAAAGGCGCAATAACTGCAGGTTGTAGATTTTTTGCAGGTTATCCCATTACTCCTTCTACTGAAGTTGCAGAAACTCTTGCTAGAGAATTGCCTAAAGTAGGTGGTTCATTTGTTCAAATGGAAGATGAAATTGCTTCTGCAGGTGCGATAATTGGTGGTTCTTGGGGAGGAACCAAATCAATGACCGCAACTTCAGGACCTGGTATTTCATTAATGCAGGAAAATATTGGTTACGCATTTATTAGTGAAACTCCAATGGTTATTGTTGATGTTCAAAGAGGTTCTCCTTCAACTGCTCAACCAACAATGACTGCACAAGGGGATATGATGCAAGCTCGTTGGGGTTCTCATGGGGATTATGAACCAATCGCATTAGCACCATCAAGCGTTCAGGAATTTTTTGATTTCACAATTAAGGCATTCAACTTAGCTGAAGAATTTAGATGCCCTGTATTTGTCATGGCTGATGAAATTGTTGGTCATATGAGAGAAAAAATCACTGTTGAAGATGATATTGAAATAGTTCCAAGAAAAAGACCTGAAAAATCAGATAAATATTTACCATTTAAAAATGTTGAAAATGGAACTAATCCTATGCCTTCTTTTGGTGACGGATTTAATATTCATGTTACTGGATTAACTCATGATGAAAGGGGATATCCGGATACAAACAATCCTGAAACTCATGATAAATTAGTTCAAAGAATTTGTGATAAAATTTTAAATAATAGGGATAAAATATGTTCTGTTCAATCAGATAAATGTGAAGATGCAGATATTATAATTTTATCATATGGCTCACCGGTAAGGTCTGTTGTCGAAGCTGTAAACAAAGCTAGGGATGAAGGTAAAAAAGTTGGTTATATTAAACTTGACACTCCATGGCCGTTCCCAGAAGAACAGGTTATTCAATTGTCATCTAATGCAAATGATGTGATTGTGGTGGAAATGAATTTAGGTCAAATGTATTATGAAGTTGATCGTGTTCTTAAAAGAAGTGCTAATGTTCATTTGATGGGTAAAATTGGAGGAGCCATGCCAACTCCTGATGAAATATTAGTTCAAATTAATAGAATAGGAGGAAACTAAATGTCAGAACAAAAAGAAAATAGGTTTCTCCCATATTTAAGGGAAGATAGGTTGCCTCATATTTTTTGTCCGGGTTGTGGAAATGGTGCGATTATCAATGCATTTTTAGCAGCTATGGAAAAAGCAGAAATGGATTTTGATAATATTGCTATGGTTTCTGGAATTGGATGTTCTTCAAGAATTCCTGGTTATTTAAACTGTGATTCACTTCATACAACTCATGGAAGAGCTTTAAGTTTTGCAACTGGTTTAAAAGTGGCTAATAAAGATTTGGATGTTGTTGTTTTCACTGGTGATGGTGATGCTGCTTCTATTGGAGGTAATCATTTAATTCATGCCGCAAGAAGAAATATTAATCTTACTGTTATTTGTATCAATAATAATATTTATGGTATGACTGGTGGCCAGATTAGTCCTACCTCTCCTAAAGGTAGTTTTGGAACAACTGCGCCTTACGGTAATCGTGATGCTCCATTTAAATTGGCTGAACTTGTTGCAGCTGCCGGTGCATCTTATTCTGCAAGGTGGACTACTGTTCAAATTGAAAATCTTGTTTTATCAATTAAAGAAGGTTTGAAAAATCCTGGATTTTCATTTATTGAAGTTGCAACTCAATGTCCTACTTATTTTGGTCGTAAAAATAAACTTAAAACTCCTACTGCAATGGCTGCTGTTATGAAAGCAAATACTGTGTTCAAATCTGCTGCAGAAAGAATGAGAGCAAAAGAATTAGAGGGAAAAATTGTTGTTGGTGAATTTGCTAATTCTCAAAGAGATGAATTTACTGAAGGCATTGAAAAAATTAGTGTGGAAAAATCTGGTAAAAAAACTATTATCAATTCCGCATTTGAATCTAAATTATAGGTGGAAATATGAGAACTGAAATAAGAATTGGTGGATTTGGAGGTCAAGGTGTAATCCTTGCAGGTATCATATTAGGTAAAGCTGCAAGTTTGTTTGATGAAAAGGAAGCTGTTCAAACTCAATCTTATGGTCCTGAAGCTCGTGGAGGGGCTTCTAAATGTGAAGTTGTTATTAGTGATAGTGAAGTTGATTATCCTAAAGTTCAAAGTCCAGATATTTTAATTGCCATGTCTAATGAGGCTTTAATTAAATATATTGTTGATTTAAAGGATAATGGAACTTTAATTGTTGACCCTGGAACAACAGATGTTGAAGATGTAAGGGAGTTTATTGACGAACATAATATTAAAGTTCATGAAGCTCCGGCTACTAAAACTGCAACTGATGAAATAGGTTTAAAAATTGTGGCAAATATAGTTATGGTTGGAGCAATTACAAAAATTACTAATGTTATATCTAAAGATGCGGCTATTAAAGCCATTGAGGATAGTGTTCCTAAAGGAACTGAAGAAAAAAATATTAAAGCTTTTGAAGCTGGATTTAATTTAGTTGAATAGGTGTTACAATGAGATTTTTTGAAAATATAGCAAAACAAATTTTTAATCAAGAAGGCATACCAATTTTAGAAGGACATGTCGCTTACTCTCCTGAGGAAGCTATGACTATCGCTTCTGAAATGGGCGTTCCTGTAGTGATAAAGGCTCAAGTTTTAACCGGTGGTAGAGGTAAAGCAGGTGGTGTAAAATTTGCAAATAACCCTGGTGAAGCTTTAAAAGTAGCTGATGAAATTTTGGGAATGGAAATCAAAGGCGAAAAAGTTAAACATTTATTGATTGAGAAAAAAGCCGAAATTTTAAATGAATTTTTCGTAACTGTATCCGTAGATAGGGGTGCTAGAAAACCTGTTATCTTGGCAAGTATGGAAGGTGGGGTTGAAATTGAAAATTTAGCAAAAACAAACCCTGAAAAAATCATTAAATATTATCCAAATCCTTTAATTGAATTTTTACCTTATGAGGCACGTGAAATTGCACGTAGAATGGGTGTTCCATCTGAATTAATTTCACAAATGGGTGACATGATTTGGAAATTATATAATGTATTTGAAAAGTATGATGCGGATACTGCTGAAATCAACCCGTTAGTTTCAACTCCTCAAGGATTGATTGCTGCTGATGCAAAACTTGTTGTTGAAAATGATGCATTATTCAGACATCAGGACTTGGTTGAAAGACTTCACTACAAAAAGAAAGCTGTTGACTTTGTGCAATTGGATGGTGACATTGCCGTAATCGGTAATGGTGCAGGTTTAACATTAACTGCTATGGACATGATTAAACTTAACGGCGGAGAACCAGCTACCTTTTTAGATATTGGTGGTGGAGCTTCAGAACAAATAATTGATCAGGCTTTAAACCTTGTATTGAGTTATGAACCTGTTAAAGTTGTGTTCCTGAATGTTTTAGGTGGAATTACTAAGGCGGATGATGTTGCTCGTGGTGTAATTAAAGCTTTAGAACATTGTGAAAGAAAGGTTCCTATTGTCATTAGACTAACAGGTACTAATGAAGAGGAAGGTCAAAGAATTTTAGAAGAAGCTGGCATTTCCTATGAAGTTTCAATGGAAAAAGCTGCTCTTAAAGCTGTTGAGTTATGCAATGAGTTAAAAGCTAAATAATTTAGTTTTAATCAATATTTCATTAAATCTTAATTGTTTGCATTAAAATTAATTGTCGTCATTACATGATGTAATGATGACTTTCAAACCTATTTTTTATATTAAAAAGAGTTATTCTAGTAGGACTACTCTGCTAACTTTGGATTCATTAACTATTTCTCTGCCGCATTCATTTCCTATTTTTGTTGCGAATTCGGTAACTTCATCAAATGTCGGCATGTTGTCTGGTGTTAATCTGTCTCGTGATGAACCTACGCACATGTATGCTTTTACTTCAACATAATCGGGATTTGCCTTATCGATTAATTTTGCATATTCTTCGGGATTTCCCATATTTCTTCCTTTGACACAGGTATTTCGTATACATGTTCTGGAGTTGAAACTTGATAATGTTTCAAGTGATTCATTTAAATTAATCCATGCATCGTTTATTCTAGGTCTGCAGACTGTATTAAATATTTTCTCGTTAGGCGCATCTAAGGAAAGGTATAGTTGGTACGGATCGTTTTCCAGATTTCTTAGTCTGTCTACGCATTGGCCATTGCTCACTACAAATGTTGTAAAGTCCCTTCGGTTAAACTCTCCAATCAATTCATCAATTTTCGGATAGAGTGTAGGTTCGCCGGCCAGGGAAATGGCTGCATTGGTTGGCTTTTTCAGTTCATCTAACTTTTTTTTGTTTGCTTTGTCATTTCCATAAAATCCGCATAATAGATTATTCTGTGCTTCAATTGCTCCGTCGATTATGGTTTTCGGGTCATCATATTCTTCATCTTCCCAATTGGTTTGGGTATATGTTAGGTCTCTCCAGCAGAATTCGCATTCCTGTTGGCAGTTGGGAACTGCAGGAGACATTTGCAAGCATCTGTGTGATTCGATTCCATAGAACTTTTCCTTATAGCAAACGCCTTTATCAACAATACTTTGGCGTGTCCAATGGCATGTCTTGACTGCGGCATGGCCATGTTGTCCGACGAATCTGTATCCACTTTTTTCTAATTTTTCTATTTGGCTTTCATTGAATGACATAAAATCAAGTTAATGTTTAGTTTTGATAGTATATACATTTATTCAAGTCAAAAACAATTTAACATATATTGAACAATATTATAATTATATTATTAAAAGTATTTATATGTTTAATAATAATATTTTTTATTATGAATTTGTGGAATAAAAATCAAGAAAAGTTATTTTTTACAGAATCCCTAAAACTTGCAAAGGCAAATCATCTGTTCTATCTGGATGAAGACGGTCGGCATTTGGCATACTGGCCGAAAAGTTATAGGGGTGTTAAATCGACATTACAGTCTAGGAATTCATTAATTGGAAACTATACTGAAAATTGGGTTAAAAATCTTTTGAAAAGCCTAATATATGATGAAAATTTGCATGTGGTCAATCAGGCAAGAATACCTGCTTTGGGCATCACATCAAGGTCTCCTGCAGATATTGTAATTTCAACTGTTGATAAAAAAATTTTAAAAGCCAGTGAAGTTAAAGTAATATTTGAGGTTAAGATGTCAATAGTGTGGAATTGGCAATATGATGTAGAGTCAAATGAAATTTTGGAAATTGGTGATTATAGAACTCATCAGGGAAAGCCAAGTTTCACACGTTCAGATTCAATCTTAAAAGCTATTGGAAAATGTATTGATATTCGTGTTTCAAATTTTAAAGCGTCTAAAATACCAATAATTGTTCTGGGCAACGCTCCACTGTCAAATGGATTCTGCAAGAAGGCGGATTATCTGAAAAGTGCAGGCATTATTCAGGGTTTCTGGTCTTTAAATCCATTTCCATTAAATCATGGAAATACAAGAAAAACAACTCCCAAGTCTGGTTTTTTAAGGATGGATTCAAGTATGGAGTTAAAAATACATTTAAATCGTTTATTTAATCAAAATTTAAATTTCTTCTCTGGAATGCAGGATTTGGAATCATTAGGTCAATATATTGAAATGGCAGATATGGAAGATAATTGCAAACAAAAAGGATTGAAATTTTTAAATCTTTTAAAGAGGTCTTAAATTGGTTAGAAAAACACAAACAACATCTTTTGGTTCTGTTGTCAGAGAATCTCATAGTTCAAAGAAGTTTTACAGTTCAAAATTATTTAAGGATTTTGAAGTTCCAAAAAGCATTGATTTTAAAGAGAACGCCATTGATGATGCTGATTTAAATAAGATATATTGTAAATCCAGCGAAAACATGGATGAGATTCCAGATGACAGTATTCATTTGATGATTACGTCTCCTCCGTATAACGTTGGAAAGGAATATGATGATGACTTGAGCTTGGATGAATATCTGGAATTGCTGACATCAGTATTTCGCCAGTGCTATAAAAAACTGGTTACTGGTGGAAGGGCATGCATAAACATTGCAAACATTGGACGAAAACCATATATTCCACTTCATGCAATGATAATTGAAATAATGTTGGATTTGGGTTTTTTAATGCGTGGAGAAATTATTTGGGATAAATCTGCCAGTGGTGGAGGGTCATGTGCATGGGGAAGTTGGATGTCAGCTTCAAACCCTGTTCTTAGGGATTATCACGAATATATTCTGGTATTTTCAAAAGGTTCATATTCCAAAAATAAAAAACAAGCCAAAAAGGACACTATTGAAAGGGATGATTTTATCAGTTGGACAAAAAGTATTTGGACATTTCCGGCAGTAAACGCTAAAAAAATTGGTCATCCTGCTCCATTTCCTCTTGAATTGCCTCATAGACTTATAAATCTTTATAGCTATGAATGTGATGTCGTTTTAGACCCTTTTTGCGGAAGTGGTACAACTTGCATTGCAGCAGTTCAAAACAATCGTAGCTATATTGCTTATGACATTAAAAGGGAATATGTTGAATTGGCTGAAAAAAGAATTTCCAATCAAAAATTTATTTAATAATGTTATTCAAATATAATTATCAAAGAGTAGTTGTGGGATTATTATGGACACACCAATTGTTATATTAAACTATAAAACTTATTTGGAATCAAGTGGTATGAATGCATTAGAACTTGCACATGACTTAGAAAGCGCTGCAAGTGAATCTGGAATTACTATGGTTGCAGCTCCACAGGCTGCTGATATTTATAGAATTAGTGAAGAAACTTCCATTCCAATTTTTGCTCAACATATAGATCCGATTTCTCCAGGTGGACACACAGGATCCAACTTAATCAATACTTTAATTGATGCTGGAATAAGCGGTTCTTTAATTAATCATTCAGAAAATAGGATGAAGTTGGCTGACATCGATGAAGTTGTAAAATTATGTAAAGCCAATGGAATTGAATCATGTGTTTGTACTAACAATATTGAAACTTCAAAAGCTATTGCTGCTCTTGCACCTACTGCAGTAGCTGTTGAACCTCCTGAATTGATAGGTACTGGTATTCCTGTTTCACAAGCTCAACCTGAAGTTGTTGAAGATTCAGTAAAAGAAGTTAAAGCCATCAATAAAGATGTTAAGGTTTTATGTGGTGCTGGAATAACTACTGGTGATGACATGAAAGCTGCTATGGATTTGGGTGCTGATGGAGTATTGCTTGCATCCGGAATTATTAAAGCAGAAAGTCCAAAAGAAGCCTTACTTGATTTGGTAAGTAAATTGTGATGATGTGAGATAATGGTGGATTTTAATACAATTGATGATTTTGATATTGAAGATAAAACTGTATTGGTTAGAATTGATATTAACTCTCCGGTAGATCCAAGCTCTGGGATTATATTGGATGACACTCGATTAAAATTGCATGCTCAGACTGTTAAGGAATTGTCTAATAAAGGGGCTAAAGTAGTACTTCTTGCTCATCAAAGCCGTCCGGGCAAAAAGGATTTCACAACCTTGTCCCAACATGCACAGGCATTGTCAGATATTCTAAATTTAAGGGTTAAATACACTGATTCATTATTTTCCAATGCTGCTAAAGAAGCAATCAAATCTCTTAAGTCGCATGAAATTTTATTACTTGAAAATGCACGTTTCTTTTCAGAGGAGTCCCTTTCAAGAACTCCTGAAGAACAGTCAAAAACTTTACTTGTAAGGCATTTGTATCCATTAATTGATTACTTTGTAAACGATGCTTTTGCAGCTGCTCACAGATCTCAAGCATCATTGGTTGGTTTTACGGTTGATACTCCTTCAGCTGCAGGACGTGTTATGGAAAAAGAATTGACAGTAATTCAAGATGCGCTCGATAATGTGGAACATCCATGTGTATTCTTGCTTGGTGGAATGAAACCTGAAGATTCCATCGATGTTATGGAAAACGTATTGAGCAACGGTACTGCTGATTCCATATTGACAACAGGTATTGTTGGAAACATTGTTTTATGGGCTGCAGGTGTTGATATCGGTCAGGTTAATAAGGATTTCATTGCAAGCAGAGGATATAGGGACATGGTCGAAAAAGCCAAAGAATTAATCGATAGATTTGGCGATAAGGTAAAATATCCTATTGATGTTGCTTGTGATATTGATGGTCAAAGGGTTGACATTGATTTTAAAGAAATTCCTAATAAATCCATTTTTGACATTGGTGTTAAGACTATTTCATATTATGCAAAAGAAATCAGGGACGCCAAATACATATTCGCTAATGGTCCTGCAGGTGTATTTGAAGATCCTAAATTTTCAATGGGTACTGAAGACTTGATTAATGCTATGGCTACCTCAAAAGGTTTCACTTTAATTGGTGGAGGTCATATTGCTGCAGCTACTGCTGGTTTAGGTCTTGAAGAACATATGAGCCATTTAAGTAGTGGTGGCGGAGCTTGTATTAGTATGTTGGCAGGTAAAAAGCTTGCTGCTGTAGAAGCTTTGAAAAATAGTAAAAAATAATATTTTTTTTACTTTTATATCTTTTTCTAATGGATTTGTCAATAAATCGGTAATTTTTTAATTTTCTCTATTTAATCCTTGGGAGATTTTTAACTAAATCTTCCACACACTACAAACTATTTTTTAGCTTAAAAAGCCTATGATTGCAGTTAATGTAAACACGCTTAAAACAACATTTGTAAATGTTAAAGATCCCATCAAATCAGCATCAAGGCCATATTCTATAGCAAGCACCAGTGCATTTCCTGCAGTTGACATTCCTGCTTCAAGAATTGCAATGTTAAAAGCCATACCTGATATCTTGAATATTGAAAGCAGTCCAAACATTATCACAGGAGCAATCACCAGCTTAATGACAGATACTGCTATTGAAGGGGAGAGATAGTTTTTCACATTTCCAAAATCAAGTGAAAGACCCAGTGACAGCATGATTAATGGTATTGTAGCCTGTCCGAAATAGTTTAGAGTGTTTTCAACAACATAGATTAACGGAATATTGAAAACATTAAATATTAATGCAAATATCACTGCCCAGACCGGAGTAAAGGTCAGTGCTTTTTTTAATGCCTCCTTTCTGTTGCCTCCGAATTTAGTTGCAAGGATAACGCCGTAGAGAACTACCCATGTTGATGTTGCAAGATCATAAAACACCGCATTGATAAATCCTTCATTTCCAAAAACCCCTAATGATACTGGAAATCCTATAAACCCAGTATTCATGATTGATGCTGCAATAATTATTGTCCATGTGGTCTTTTTAGAGTAATTTCTCACTCTGCAGTAAGCATATGCTATGACTATAAGTATGCATGTCAGGGTAAAACCCAGAACAGGTAAAAAGAGCATGTTATGAGATATCTGGGCATCATACAGATTTATAAAAATCATTGCAGGAAGTGCAATGTATAAAACAATCTTTGAAAGAAGTTCCCTATCTGATTTTTTTAGAAAACCCTTTTGCCTTAAAAATACTCCTAACAGAATCATTATTGTCGGCACTAAAATAACTTCAATTGGACTTGCCATCTAAATTTCCTCAATTAATCATTTCTATATTATTATTTAATATTTTTTGATATAAGATAATCATTATTTTAAATTGAATTTAGGTTAAAAATCATGACTTTCAATAATGAAATTCAATTTACTACAAAAATAAGAAAAATAAGAAAAACTATCAATAATTTAAATTATTGACAAAACCCTTAAAATAAATAAAATTAGCTATTAAAAATATTTAATAACTCTTCAGATGATTTTTTAGGATTTTCAGAACTCATTATTGCACTAACGACAGATAATCCTGCGATTCCGGTGTCAATTAAGGTGGATGCATTGTCCAAATTTATTCCTCCAATTGCAACAACCGGAATGTTTATTGACTCGACAATTTCTTTTAAATCCTCTTTGGTAATTGAAGGAGCATCGTCTTTGGTTGCTGTTGGAAAAACCGCACCTGTTCCAATGTAATCGGCACCATCTCTTTCAGCTTTTTTTGCCTCTTCAATGGTTGCAGCTGAAACGCCCAATATTTTATCTTTTCCGATTAGTTTTCTTGTAACGTCACAAGGCATGTCTGATTGTCCAACATGCACACCGTCGGCATCAATGGCTAGTGCTATGTCAACTCTGTCATTGATAATTAATGGAACATTGTATCTTGTGGTAATCTCTTTAACTTTCAGTGCTAATTCATAAAAATCCAGAGTTTCTGCTGTTTTTTCTCTAATTTGAACTACAGTTACTCCGCCTTTTATTCCTTCTTCAATTGTATTTAAGAATTTTTCTACATCATCACTATTGTCGGTGACGAGGTAAAGTGATAAGTCTATCTTATTCATAATATCCTGATGTTTGATTCATTTATTAAGCTTTCAGCATTGGTTTTATAAAGGTAATCAATTAAATAAGCTCTAAATGATCCTGTTCCTTCATCTTTTTCATCTACTTTTGCTCTTGCTTTTTCACCTGCAATGTTCATTGCCAAAATTGCCACCAAGCTTCCTTCAAGTGGAGTTGATCCTCCAATACAACTTCCAACTATAGATGACAACATGCATCCGCTGCCTGTAATTAAAGGCATCATGTCGTCTCCATTGTCAATGGCTATTGTTGTTTTTCCATCGCTTAGTATGTCTATTGGTCCGCTTGCTAAAATTGTTGTATCCAATTTTTCTGCAAGTTCTCTTATGATTTCTCCATTTGCAGATAGGTTTTCTTCAGTAATTATGTCATCAATATTTACATCAACGCCTTTTGCGGTGTTATTTTCATCGATAACACCAACTAATTTGGCAATTGATTTGATTTCTGTAATGTTTCCGCGTATTGCGGCCATATTGTAATTATTAATTAGGTCCATGGTTGTTTTGTTTCTAAGTTCTGTTACGCCAACACCTACCGGATCAAGTATTATTGGAGTGTCGGTTTCATTTGCTACTTTGGCACTTACATTCATGGAATTGATTTGTTCTTTGCTTAATTTGCCTATATTTATAACTAATGCATCTGCTATTGTTACAACTTCTTCGAGCTCTTCTGCATCTTCAGCCATAAATGGTGATCCTCCAATTGCAAGAACTGCATTTGCACAATCATTGATTGTAACTGAATTGGTTATGCAGTGTGTTAAAGGATTTTTTTCTTTTATTTGAGATAAAGTTTCATTAATGCTATTAAGTAAACTTTCTTTTTGATTTGTCATGATTATTAATTATAAATTCTATAATATTTATATTTTCATATTTTTTGGTTGATTTATAGTAAAGTATTTAAACTACTTTTAACATAAATTACATTGTTCTATAATATAGAGTTATGCCTCGGTGGCTCAGTCTGGTAGAGCGCGAGACTTGTAATCTCGTGGTCGCGGGTTCAATTCCCGTCCGGGGCTTTATAATTTTATATTCAATTTTGATTTTTCATCATTTTGTTGAAATTATAGTAACCTTTATATAATAGAATGTTTATATTATTATTAGTATGCTATCTCATGCATAGTTATGCATGGGTCCGTAGGGTAGCTTGGTCGATCCTTTGGGCTTTGGGAGCCTGAGACTCCGGTTCAAATCCGGGCGGACCCATTTTCCCGCCTTAGCTCAATTTGGCAGAGCGTTGGACTGTAGATCCAAATGTTGCTGGTTCAAGTCCGGCAGGCGGGATTCCAATATTTATTTATTTGTTATCATATGTTATTTTTTAGCAAAATATTGCTATTTTCCAAAACATTTATATATGATGATGTAAATATTTATTAAATAGTGTATTATTACACATTATCGTTTAAGTATTTCTTGCCCTGGTGGTGTAGGGGCTATCATGTGGGCCTGTCGAGCCCGCGACTCGGGTTCAAATCCCGGCCAGGGCGCTTCAAATACTAGATGATAAAAATTCATGTAGGCCTGTAGCTCAGTCTGGCAGAGCGCTTGGCTTTTAACCAAGCGGCCGCGGGTTCAATTCCCGTCAGGCCTGTTTCTAATTTTATATTTTAACTTTTCTATCTGGAGGAAAAAATTTGAAAATTGATATTCAAGACCATATGTTAGTACCAACACATGAAATCATGACCGAAGATGAAATTGCTGATGAATTTAGTGATGTTGAGTATGATTTTAAAAATCTTCCTAAAATTAGATCAAATGATCCTGTTGTAAAAGCTATTGATGCAAAACCAGGAGATATTTTAAGGATTACTCGTGAAAGTCAAACTGCGGGTGTGTTTGTTACTTATAGGATAGTGGAAGATTAATTTAAATATAATTTTAGAGTTAGTGAAATTTATATATAGTATAATTTCTGTGTTTTTTTCTTTTTAGAAATTCATTATAATAAATTTAACTTAGTTTGAGAGGAATTATCTTATAGGAGATAGTTATGAGTAAATTAAGAATAATGATTAAATGAATTAGTTGTTAGGTTTTTACCTAATCTTATTATTTACTTTTATTTAGTTTATTATTTTTATAGCGTTTACGTAAATGCTGGAGGAAGTCCATGACAGAGAATAATTGGAAATTAGTTGATGCATTTTTCGATAAATATGATTTAGTAGATCACCATATTAAGTCATATAATGATTTTGTAAATAATAGGATTCAAAATATCATTGATATTACTGAACCTATTACATTAGATGATGGAAAATATACTTTAAAAACTGGTAAAGTACGTATTGAGAAACCATCTAATAAAGAAGCAGACGGATCAAGCAGTATTATTGACCCGACTGAAGCAAGACTTAGAAATTTAAATTATTCTGCAGACATGTACCTTGAAATGGCATTAAATGCTGAAGGAGAAGATAATCCTTTGGAAGAAGTATACATTGGCGAATTGCCTGTTATGCTCAAATCTGATATTTGCCACCTCAATGGTTTAACTGCTGAAGAATTAATTGAAAAACATGAAGATCCTCAAGATTTAGGAGGTTACTTTATTGTAAATGGTTCAGAAAGAGCTGTTGTTACAATGGAAGAAATTGCTCCAAATAAAATCATTCTTGAAAGATTGGATGAAGTTGAAGATAGGCATGCTAAAGCAGTCGTAACTTCAATTAAAAGTGGTTTCAGAGCTAGAATTACTTTGGAATATAAAAAACCACGTAAGAATGGTGTATTTTTAAGAATTTCTTTCCCATACCTTCCGGGTGAAATTCCATTAGTTATTTTATTAAGGGCTCTTGGATTATCTACCGATCAGGAAATTATTACAGCAATATCTGATGACAATAACTTCCAGATGATGGTTGCAGACGATATTCAGGTTTCACTTGAAGCTTTAAAATTGGATCAAACTGAAATGGATAGCATGACTCTTGATGAAAGAAGAGAATACATGCAGGATGCTGCTATTAAATACATAGGTAACAGAGTAGCTAAAAACATGCCTGCCGACTATCGTACAAAACGTGCTACCGATGTAATAAACCGTTACTTATTGCCTCATATGGGTACTGAACCTGAAAGATGTTATGATAAGGCTATTTACTTAGCTGAAATGACTGAAATGTTACTTGAAGTTATTGAAGAAAAAAGAGAACCTCACGATAAGGACCATTATACTAACAAAAGACTCAGAGTATCTGGAGATTTAATGGAAGATTTATTCAGAGTCGCTTTCACTAACTTGACCAGAGATATGAGTTATCAACTTGAAAGAAGTCTTTCCCGTGGAAAAGACCTTTCAATTAAGCAAGCTGTTCGTAGTGATGTTTTAACTGAAAATATTAAGCACGCTATTGCTACCGGTAATTGGGTAGGTGGAAGAGCTGGTGTTAGTCAGTTATTAGACAGAACTAGTTACATGGGTACACTTTCTCACTTAAGACGTGTTGTATCTCCATTAACCAGAAGTCAACCTCACTTTGAAGCAAGAGATTTACATCCAACTCAATTTGGTAAAATATGTCCAAACGAAACTCCTGAGGGACCTAACTGTGGTTTGGTAAAGAATTTAGCTTTAATGTGTAATATTTCTGAAGGTTCTGATGAACAGGAAATTATAGATGTTATTGAAAGTATGGATGTATTAATTAAATAAGCTAAGGAGGGAATTTATTTGCAAAAATGTAAGATTTACATAAATGGTGAACTTCTCGGGGCTTGTGAAAATCCGGTTGAGTTTACTCAAGAAATGAGAGAAAAAAGAAGAAATGGTGAAGTCTCTCATGAAATGAATATTACCTATTACGAAGACAATAATGAGATTTATATATTTAATGATCCTGGAAGGGCAAGAAGGCCATTAATCATTGTTAAAGAGGGCGTTCCACTTCTTAAAGAAGATCATTTAAATAAAATCGCTAATGGAAAATTAAGATGGGACGATTTGATAGATGATGGTCTTATCGAATATTTGGATGCTGAAGAGGAAGAAAACTCATACATTGCAATGTCTTTAGCTGATTTGAATGAAGAACACACTCATTTAGAAATTGACCCAGCTACCATGCTTGGTATCTGTGCTGGAATTATCCCATTCTCTGATCACAACTCTTCTCCAAGGAATACAATGGAAGCAGGTATGACAAAACAGGCTTTAGGTTTATATGTATCCAACTACGCATTACGTACTGATACAAGGGCTCACTTGTTACACCATCCACAAACTCCTATTGTAAAAACACGTATTATCGATTCAACTAATTACGATTTAAGACCATCCGGTCAAAACTTTGTTGTTGCATTAATGTCTTATGAAGGATACAACATGGAAGACGCAATGGTCATTAACAAAGGTGCTTTAGAAAGAGGTTTAGCTAGATCTTCTTTCTTCAGGGCTTACGATACTTCAGAAAAAAGATACGCCGGTGGGCAAGTTGACAAATTTGAAGTGCCTGACAAAAACATTAAAGGATACAGATCCGAGGAAGCTTACAGAAACTTGGACGATGACGGTGTAGTTAACCCTGAATCTGTCGTAAAATCCGGTGATGTATTGATTGGAAAAACTTCACCACCAAGATTCTTGGAAGAGGACTTTGGTACTGTTGCTGATAGAAGAAGAGAAACTTCCGTAACTGTAAGACATGGTGAAAAAGGTATTGTTGATGCAGTTCTTTTATCAGAAACTGTTGAAGGTTCAAGATTAGCAAAAATTAGAGTAAGAGATACAAGACAACCTGAATTTGGTGATAAATTCGCATCAAGACACGGTCAGAAAGGGGTTGTCGGTTTAATATTATCTCCTGAAGACATTCCATTTACTGAATTTGGTGTAGTGCCTGATTTAATTGTTAACCCTCACGCTATTCCATCAAGGATGTCTATTGGACAGGTGCTTGAGATGGTTGCAGGTAAAGCAGGTTGTCTTGAAGGTGAAAGGGTGGATGCAACTCCATTCAACCAAGCTCTTGAAGATGAAATCAAACAGCAATTATTAAACAACGGTTTTGAATCTGCAGGATGCGAATCACTCTACAGTGGAGTAACCGGTGAAAGATTGGATGCTGAAATATTTGTCGGTGTTGCTTATTACCAAAAATTACACCACATGACTACTGATAAAGTTTATGCTCGTTCTAGAGGTCCAGTACAAGTGCTTACACGTCAACCTACTGAAGGTAGAGCACGTGAAGGTGGTTTAAGATTTGGAGAAATGGAAAGAGATTGTCTTATTGCACACGGTGCAGCATTAACTTTAAAAGAAAGACTTTTAGATGAATCAGACAAATACGAAGCTATTGTCTGTGAAAACTGTGGTATGTTAGCAGTATATGATAAGAATAGAAATAAGAAATACTGTCCAATTTGTGGAGATGTCGAAACATACCCTGTTGAAATATCTTATGCATTTAAATTATTATTAGACGAACTTAAGAGTTTATGTATTTTCCCTAAATTAGTTTTAGGAGACAAAGCATAATTAAATTGATATAAGGAGCCAACATATGAACGGTTATATTAAAAAAATTGAGCAAATAAATTTTGGGCTAATGTCTCCTGATGACATTCGTGAAATGTCTGTTGTTACTGTTGAAACTCCGGATACCTATGAGGATGATGGTTTTCCTATTGAAAAAGGTTTAATGGATCCTCGTTTAGGTGTTATCGACCCAAGTTTAGTTTGTAGAACTTGTGGTTTCAGAGGTGGGGACTGTCAAGGACACTTTGGTAGTATTGAACTCGCAAGACCTGTTATCCACATTGGTTTTGGTGATGTAATTCATAAGATTTTACGTTCAACCTGTAACAGTTGCGGTCGTGTTCTATTACCTGAAAACGTTCTTGAAGAATACACCAAAAAAATTACTGAAGCAATGGAAAACAAGGAAAGCATTTCAGAAATTTTGAAAAAACTACAAAACGAAACCAAAAAAGTCGAAATGTCTGATGCTAAACAGAATGACATTGTTGATAAAATCATGAAAGAAGTCTATCCTGAAGGAGAAGACAACTATGATGATGCTGATAGTGAAGATTTATTATTGAACATTTTGGATCAACTTTATGCTGAAGCTTACATGGAAAGAGATGAAACTGAGGGAAAACCTCACTTCAAATACATTGACCCAAAACAGCTCTGTCCACACTGTAAGAAAAATCAATCAATGGCTGATATTGAAGCAAGCTATGATATGATTGAAGCTAAAAATGCTGATGATTTACACAAACTTCATGACAAGATAGTTGAAGATGTCGAAGAGGAATTCGAGAAAAAGGTTGCCAAAATCGACAAGAAAATTGAAAAACTTCAAGAAAGCGATGAAGTTGATAAAGATGCAATTGTTGAGTTAGAAGAGGAAAAAACCGATATTCTTGCTGAAGCTGAAGAAAAATCTGAAGATAAAGTTCAAAAAGAATTCAAAAGACGTTTAAGAGATTTCGTCAAACAATACTTGCAAGAATTAATCCAAGAACCTATTCTTTTAGACAAACCTGTAACAATCCGTCGTGGAGATTACAAGTTGACTGCATCTGAAGTACGTGAAAGACTTGAAAACATCACTGATTATGATTCATTTGTTTTAGGTGTTAATCCTGAAGTTGCAAGACCTGAATGGTTAGTATTAACAGTGCTTCCTGTTCCTCCTGTAACTGTAAGGCCATCAATTACTTTGGATACTGGTGAGAGGTCTGAAGACGACTTGACTCACAAGCTTGTAGATATCTTAAGAATCAATCAAAGATTGCTCGAAAACATGGAAGCTGGTGCTCCACAATTGATTGTTGAAGACTTATGGGAATTATTACAATATCACGTTACTACTTACTTTGATAATGAAGCTAGTGGTGTTCCACCTGCAAGACACAGATCCGGAAGACCTCTCAAAACATTAACCCAAAGGTTAAAAGGTAAAGAAGGTCGTTTCAGATCAAACCTTTCAGGTAAACGTGTAAACTTCTCTGCACGTACTGTAATTTCACCTGACCCAAACATCAGTATCAATGAGGTCGGTGTTCCTGAAATGATTGCAAAAGAAGTAACCGTACCAGTATATGTAAACGAATGGAACATGGATGAAATGATTAAATACATTGAAAACGGTCCTGAAGTTCACCCTGGTGCAAATTATGTAATCAGAAAAGACGGAAGAAAAATCAGAGTGCATTCCGAAGAAACCAAAGAGTTAATCCTAGAACAATTGGAACCAGGTTTCATTATTGAAAGACACTTGAAAGATGGAGATATGGTACTGTTCAACCGTCAGCCTTCACTTCACAGAATGAGTATGATGGCTCACGAAGTAAGAGTACTTCCATACAAGACTTTCAGATTAAACTTATGCGTATGTCCTCCATACAATGCGGACTTTGACGGAGACGAAATGAACATGCACGTATTCCAGACTGATGAATCTCGTGCAGAAGCTAAATCCTTGATGCGTGTACAGGAACACATTCTATCTCCAAGGTTCGGAGGACCAATTATCGGTGCTATTCACGACCACATTTCCGGTGCTTATCTTTTAACCAGGGATGGTGTCGAATTCACAGAAGAAGAAGCACTACAAATCATACGCAAATCCCACTTGAAAATACCTGAATTCAAGTCCGGTCAATGGATTTTAAAATATGACTCTGACCACGATGAAGAATCATTTATCTACAAAGACAAAGGAGATAAATGGACAGGTAAAGAATTGTTCTCATTATTATTACCAAATGACTTAAACTTATCTTACAGTGCTGAGATTTCAAAATGTCCTGTAGTATACCCTGAAACAGATGCAAGCGTTGTTATCAAAAACGGTATCTTGACTCAAGGTGTAATCGATGAATCCGCTTACGGATCATTTTCAGGTAAAATCTTAGATAAAATCGTTAAAGAATATGGTCCTGGAAGAGCTAAGGAGTTCTTAGACCGTTCCACTGACCTTGCTATCTGTGGAATCATGAAAACAGGAATTACCACTTCATTAAACGATGAAGAAATTCCTTCCGAAGCTCAAGATCGTATTAACGAGCACTTGGATAAAAAGATGGCTGAAGTAGATAAACTTGTTGAATCTTATGAAGAAGGTTATCTCCAAGCTTTACCTGGTAGAAGTCTTGAAGAGACTTTAGAGATGAAAATCATGCAAGTTCTCGGGGAAGCTAGGGATATGTCCGGTCAGATTGCAGAAAATTACCTCACAATGGGTAAACAATCTGATGATGACTCATACGAACATGTAATGGCTGTTGAAAACCACTCTGTAGTAATGGCACGTACCGGTGCAAGGGCATCCATGTTGAACCTTACTCAGATTACTGCTTGTGTAGGACAACAAGCGGTTAGGGGTGGACGTATCGAAAGGGGTTACCTAAACCGTACCTTACCTCACTTCAAGAAAGGTGAGTTAGGGGCTAAAGCGAAAGGATTTGTACACTCAAGTTACAAATCAGGTCTTGACCCAATTGAGTTCTTCTTCCACGCAATGGGAGGAAGAGAAGGTCTTGTAGATACAGCGATTCGTACCGCACAATCCGGTTACATGCAAAGAAGACTCGTAAACGCATTGCAAGATTTACAAGTTAAACAGTCAGGACTTGTTACTGACAACCAAGGTAATGTTATCCAAACCATGTTCGGTGAAGATGGTGTGGATCCTGCAAAATCAGACTTTGGTAAACCAGCTGACTTAAATAAACTTATTGATGAAATCAGAATGGAAGGTAAGTAGGTGTAACTATGGATGATATTATAATTAAGATAAATGACACAATTGCTGAAATTAATGATTCAGAAAATCTCAACATTGATTTTCCAGATAGTTATATCGAAGATTTAGCTAAAGCTTATATTCAAAATGATTTATCTGATGATGAGTTAAGAAAATTAGTAATCAAGCTTAAAAATGCCTATGACCGAGCTCATGTTGAAGCTGGAGAGGCTGTTGGAACAGTAGCTGCTCAATCTGTTGGTGAACCAGGTACTCAGATGACTATGCGTACTTTTCACTATGCAGGGGTAACTGAGCTAAACGTAACATTAGGTCTTCCGAGACTTATTGAGATTGTTGATGCAAGAAAAGAGATTGCTACTCCAACTATGGATATTTACTTTGATGAAGAAAGACGTAATGATGAAGAGTTTGTTAGAACTTTAGCTAACAAGATTGGTAAAAGTACTATAAACGATATTCTTTCTGATTTCAATTTAAATTATGGTACTATGGAAGTTGAAGCAATTTTAGACAGTAAAAAGATTGAGGAAAAAAGACTTGATCGTGAAGAAATCAATGCTATAATTGGAAAAACTTTCAAGAAAGCTGTTATTAATAATGATGAAATTGTTATTCCATCAGGAAAACCGGATTCCAAATCCTCAGATGTTAAATTTGAAATTAGGGAACTTCGTCTCTTAGCAGATAAGGTTCGTGATTTACAGATTAGTGGTATAAAAGGTATCGGAAAAGTTATTATTCGTCGTGATGATGAATGGATTATCCATACCGAAGGATCCAACCTTAAAGAAATTCTTGACATGGAAGGTATTGATCATGTGAGAACTACCACCAATAACATTCATGAAATCGGTGAGGTTTTAGGAATCGAAGCAGCTCGTCAATCTATTATTAACGAAGCTCAAAATACTCTTTCAGAACAAGGTCTTAGTGTAGATGTAAGACATATTATGTTAGTTGCAGATATCATGACTTCAGAAGGTGTTGTAAAATCCATTGGAAGACATGGTATTAGTGGTGAAAAATCAAGTGTTTTAGCTCGTGCAGCTTTTGAAGAAACTGGTAAACATTTGCTTCGTGCAAGTATTCGCGGTGAAGTGGATGATTTAACTGGTATCATCGAAAATATTATTATTGGACAACCAATACCTCTTGGTACCGGTTCTGTCGGTGTCAAAATGGATTATAAAAATGAATAGGAGGCTAGATGATGGACGTAGATAGAGGAATCAGGGTAGCTGTCGACACTGGTGATGTGACTTTAGGCTCTGAAAAATCAATTCAATCTTTAAAATTAGGAAAAGGACAACTTGTTGTTGTTGCTAGTAACGCTCCTAAAGAAATTCTTGAAGATGTTGAATATTACGCAAATCTTTCCGAAATTCCATCCTTAGTATATGATGGAACTAGTGTAGATTTGGGTTCTGTTTGTGGTAAACCTTTTACTGTTGCTACATTAATCGTAAACGATCCAGGAGATTCTACTATATTAGACGATTTGAGGTAGATTTAAGTGTCTATTAAATTTAGTGCAAATGAAATAAGATACATAGCTCTTTTCGAAAATATGACTGGAGCAATGGTTAAAGATTGCATTATCGATGATGAACACGGTAAAGTTACTTTCGTTGTAAAGAATGGTGACATGGGACTCGCTATTGGTAAGAAAGGAAGTTCCGTATCTAAAGTTCAAAGAGCAGTAGATAAAGGTGTAGAAATCATTGAATTAGATGATGACCCTATACAATTCATTAAAAATCTTTTATCTCCTGCTAAAGTACAATCTGTTAAAGTAAGTCAAAAGCAGTCAGGTAAAAAAATAGCTACTGTTACAGCAGATAATACTAACAAACGTATTGCTATCGGTAAAAATGGAATCAATATTGAAAGGGCTAAATTATTAGCAAACAGACAACATAATATTGACAATATTATTTTAAAATAGCTTTCGAGCTATTTTATTTTAATTTATTTTTTTTTTGAAAAATACTTTTTTTTATTTATATTTATAAAACAAATACATACCTTTATAAAGGTTGAAATATATATTCTATCATAAGATATCTGTACTGTTTTATAACATGACTATGTGTGCTTTTTGTCATTGTTTTTAATAATTATTTCAAGATATCTTCTTTTAGATAACTTATTTATCTAAATTAATTATTATTACTGATTGTATCTCAGAATTTAGATTGTACTATGTAGATTATAGTATAAATCGCAGCGGTGGATTCTTAGATACGCTTTTAACAAAAAGATTAGAGGAATAAAATATGCCAGGACTTTTTGCTGCAAAAAAACTTAAAAAAAATAGACAAAATTTTAAGTGGAAAGACGTGGATTACAAAAGGAGAGCTTTAAGATTAGACGTTAAAGCAGACCCTCTCGAAGGAGCTCCTCAAGCAAGAGGAATTGTAATCGAAAAAGTAGGGATAGAAGCAAAACAACCTAACTCTGCTATCCGTAAATGTGTTCGTGTTCAATTAATCAAAAACGGTAAACAATTAACTGCTTTCGCACCAGGTGACGGAGCTATCGGATTTATCGATGAACACGATGAAGTGATGATTGAAGGAATCGGTGGACCATCCGGAAGATCCATGGGAGATATTCCAGGGGTTCGTTGGAAAGTTTCCAAAGTTAACAACGTAGCTTTATCTGAAATGGTAAGTGGAAAAATAGAAAAACCTGTAAGATAAGGAGTTATATTTATGAGTAAATTATTCAATAAATGGGATCTCGATGAAGTAAAAGTTGAGGACTTAGGTTTAGTAAAATATATCTGCTTAGATGAAACTTTAGTTCCACATACTTCTGGTAGACACGTAAAAAGACAATTCGCAAAATCTAAAGTATCTATTGTTGAAAGATTAATGAACAAAGTAATGAGAACCCATCTCAACTCTGGTAAAAAGAATAAAGCTTACAACATCGTAAGAGATGCATTAGAAATTATCAATAAAAGAACTAAAAAGAATCCTGTTCAAGTTTTAGTTACTGCAGTTGAAAACACTGCACCTCGTGAAGAAACTACTCGTATTAAATACGGTGGTATTGGATACCAAGTAGCTGTAGATATCTCACCACAAAGAAGAGTAGACCTTTCATTAGGATTCTTGACCAGAGGTACTTTACAATCTTCATTCAAAAACAGAAAATCTGTTGCTGAATGTTTAGCTGATGAATTAATTCTTGCTTCTGAAGAAGATTCAAGAAGTTTCGCTTTACAAAAAGCTGAAGAGAAAGAAAGAGTTGCTAAAGCAGCGCACTAATCATAATGCTTATATATAGGTGGTTATTTTGAGTAGAAGAGACAAAATGATTGCAAAAATCAAAGAATTGATGTATGAACCTGAACAAATCAGAAATATTGGTATTTGTGCTCACATCGATCACGGTAAAACTACCTTATCTGATAACTTGCTCGCAGGTGCAGGAATGATTTCCGAAGAACTTGCTGGTGATCAAAGATTCTTAGATTTTGATGAACAAGAACAAGCACGTGGTATTACTATTGATGCAGCTAACGTATCCATGGTACACGATTACAAAGATAGTGAATACTTAATCAACTTAATCGATACTCCAGGTCACGTTGACTTCGGTGGAGACGTAACTCGTGCTATGAGAGCTGTAGATGGTGCAGTAGTAGTAGTTTGTGCTGTAGAAGGAATTATGCCTCAAACTGAGACAGTATTCAGACAAGCATTAAAAGAAAATGTTAAACCGGTTTTATTCATTAACAAAGTTGACAGATTAATCAACGAGTTAAAATTAGAACCTGAAGAGTTACAAAACAGATTCTTAAAAATCTTCATGGAAGCTAATAAATTAATCAAAAACATGGCTCCTGAAGAGAAAAAAGAAGAATGGAAATTAGATTTCACTGATGGTAGTGTAGCTTTCGGTTCAGCATACCACAATTGGGCTATTAACGTACCAACTATGCAAGAAACTGGAATTAACTTCAAAGACATCATTGATTATTGTAACGCTGAAAATGAAAAAGAATTAGCTCAAAAAGTACCTTTATCTGATGTATTATTAGGTATGGTAGTAGAACACTTACCTTCCCCTAAAGAAGCTCAAGTATACAGAGTACCTAACATATGGGATGGAGACATCGAATCTCCTGCAGGTAAATGTATGGTTGAAACCGCACCTGAAGGACCTTTAGCTGTAATGGTTACCAACGTATCTGTAGACAAACACGCTGGTGAAATCGCTACTGGTAGGGTATACGGTGGATCAATCGAAAAAGGTACAGAAGTATATCTCGTTGGTTCTCACGGTAAATCCAGAGTACAACAAGTAGGTGTATACTTCGGTCCTGAAAGAGTTAACACCGATAAGGTACCTGCAGGTAACATTGTATATGTTGCTGGTGCAAAAGGTGCTATCGCTGGGGAAACTCTCTGTTCACCTGAAGACAAAATCAAAGAGTTCGAAGGTTTAGAACACATTTCAGAACCTGTAGTTACTGTTGCTGTAGAAGCTAAAAATACTAAAGATTTACCAAAATTAATTGAAGTATTAAGACAAACTGGTAAAGAAGACCCTACCGTTAAAATCGATATTAACGAAGAAACCGGTGAACACTTAGTATCCGGTATGGGTGAGCTTCACTTAGAAGTTATTGGTTACAGAATTAAAGATAAAGGTGTAGACATTACCACATCCGAACCAATCGTTGTATACAGAGAAACCGTTAAAAAACTTTCTCCACAAGTTGAAGGTAAATCTCCAAACAAACACAACAGATTCTACATTACTGTTGAACCTATTGAACCAAGCCTTTACGATGCAATCGCTGATGGTGACATCAAAGAAGGTAGAGTTAAAGGTAAAGAATCAGCTAACGACTTCATGGAAGCTGGATTAGATAAAGAAGAAGCTAGAAGAGTATGGGCTGTTCACAACAGAAGCATTTTCCTTAACATGACTCGTGGTATTCAATACTTGGACGAAGTTAAAGAATTATTACTCGAAGGATTTGAATCCACTTTAGAAAGTGGTCCTTTAGGTGAAGAAATCTCCATGGGATTAAAATTCAAACTCAACGATGCAAAACTTCACGAAGACGCAGTTCACAGAGGACCTGCACAAGTATTGCCTGCTATCAGAAATGCAATCTTAGGTTCTATGATGTTAGCAGAACCTGCTTTACTCGAACCTATGCAAAAAGTAGTCATTGATACTCCTAACGATTACATGGGTGCATGTACTCGTGAGATTCAAAACAGAAGAGGTCAAATTGTCAACATGGGTCAAGAGACTGGTGACATGGCTAGAATTGAATCCAAAGTACCTGTAGCTGAAATGTTCGGTTTCGCTGGAGACATCAGATCTGCTGCTGAAGGTAGATGTTTATGGTCTACTGAAATTGCAGGATTTGAACCACTCCCACGTGAGATGCAAAATCAAATCGTAAGGGAAATCAGACAAAGAAAAGGATTATCTGCTGAACCTTTCCCTCCAAGTCATTACTTAGGAGATTTATAAATTTAAAATTTAAAAATTATATTTTTAATTTTTTTAATTTTTTTATTAAAAATCATGAAAAAAACATTATCTTTTTATATGTTGAATGATAAAGTTTATTTAAGCTATCATTTAGGCTTATAAATATATGTTGATAATATTACAAAAGAGGTTATTATTATGGCAAAAGAAAAAGAACATCTTAACTTAGCATTTATTGGACACGTTGACCACGGAAAATCCACTTTAGTTGGACACTTATTATTAAAAGCTGGTGCAATCGCTGAACAACAATTAGATGACGGAGAAAACAAATTCAGATTTGTTATGGACAAATTAGGAGAAGAAAGAGAAAGAGGAGTAACTATCGATTTAGCTCACCAAAAATTCTCCACCAAAAAATACGACTACACTGTAGTAGACTGTCCTGGACACAGAGACTTCGTTAAAAACATGATCACTGGTGCTTCCCAAGCAGACGCTGGTGTTTTAGTAGTTGCAGCAGACGACGGTGTAATGCCTCAAACTAAAGAACACGTGTTCTTATCCAAAACTTTAGGTATCAACCAATTAATCGTTGCTATCAACAAAATCGACTTAGTTGATTACTCCGAAGACAAATACAACGAATTAAAAGAAGAAGTATCAAACTTAATTAAAACCGTAGGATTCAACCCTGCAGATGTACCTTTCATCCCATTATCTGCATTCGAAGGGGACAACATTAACGATGCATCTCCTAACACTCCTTGGTACAAAGGTGACAACTTAATTGATGCATTAGACAAATTAACCCCACCTGAAAAACCTACTAACTTACCTTTAAGAATTCCTATTCAAGACGTCTACTCCATTACTGGTGTAGGAACCGTACCTGTAGGAAGAGTTGAAACTGGTGTAATGAAAAAAGGTGAAAACGTTATCTTTGAACCTGCTGGAGCTTCCGGAGAAGTTAAATCTATCGAAATGCACCACGAAGTATTCGACTCCGCTGAACCTGGTGACAACATCGGATTCAATGTAAGAGGTGTAGGTAAAAACGATATCAGAAGAGGAGACGTTGCAGGACACACTGATTCCGCTCCTACTGTAGCTAAAGAATTCGATGCACAAATTGTTGTTTTACAACACCCTGGTGTAATTACCGTTGGATACACTCCTGTATTCCACTGTCACACTTCCCAAGTAGCATGTACTTTCTTAGAATTATCCAAAAAATTAAACCCTGCTACTGGTGCTGTTGACGAAGAAAACCCTGACTTCTTAAAAACCGGTAACGCAGCTATTGTAAAAATCAAACCTACCAAACCTATGTGTCTCGAAAACGCAAAAGAAATCCCTCAAATGGGTAGATTTGCTATCAGAGATATGGGTCAAACTGTTGCAGCAGGTTTATGTCTTAACATTACCCCAGCAAAATAAGTTTGTAAACAATAATTAGAAAGTATTTCATACTTTCTTTTCTTTTTGTTTTTTTGGAGGAGAATAAATGAATCAAGCAAGAATTAAGCTTACAGGAACTGACCCAGAAAAATTAGCATACGTATGTGATCAACTTAAAAAAATTGCTGAAAGAACTGGTGTTGACTTATCTGGTCCTATTCCATTACCAACTAAAAAATTAGTTGTACCTACAAGAAAATCTCCAGATGGAGAAGGTAAAGCTTCTTGGGAAAAATGGGAACTCAGGATTCACAAACGTTTAATCGGTATTGGAGCTGATGAACGTGCAATGAGACAAGTTATGAAAGTCAATGTTCCTGATAATGTTAGTATCGAAATTGAACTTAAAGGATAAATATTTAGAATCCTTCTAAATATTCCTTTTCATATGCCGAGATAGTCTAGTCTGGTAAGGCGCAGGACTTGAAATCCTGTGAGGTTTCCCTCGCCTGGGTTCAAATCCCAGTCTCGGCGTTTACATCTATTTTTAAAAAAAGTTTTTTAATTTAATATCTAATTCATCCATATTAGATACAATATCATTTTTATTTAATTCATCTATTTTTGGTCTTTGAATCATTATTACTGCAATGTCCTTTTCATTTGCGGCCTGTATCTTTTCAACGACTCCGCCTATTTCACCGCTTTCCTTTGTAATCATTGCTGATGCATCGTATCTTTCAATAAGCTCTATGTTTTCTTCAAGGCTTGCAGCTCCTTTCATTGGGATGATGTGGCCTGGGTCGATGTTTAGTTTTTCACATTTTTCAAGTGAGCTTTCCACCTTCAGAATTCTTGGATAGAACCTTTCGGCGGGAACATATTTCAGGATGTCTTCCATGGTGTTGGCTCCTGCAAAATGCAGAACATTTCCTTCATTGAAACTCTCAGCTATCAATTTTCCCGCATCGTCAAATGAATCTACATAATGGATGTGTGATGTATCGATATTTTTCAGGTCGGTGATGGGCCTTTCAAAACGAAGATATGGAATTTTTAACTCTTTTGCTATGCTTGTGCTGGTTTGTGTAATGTGCTTTGCAAATGGGTGGGTTGCATCAATAAGAATGTTAAAGTCATTTTCATTTATTATATTGATGATTTCATCCTTTGGAAGTGGACAAGCTATGGTATCGTCGCTTCCGCCTTGCATGGCCAGTTTTGCACCATATTCTGTGGTGGTTGTCGTTAGGATGTATGCATCATATCTGCTTTTAATAAATTCTATGATGTTTGTTGAGTCCTTAGTTCCTCCAAGCAGGAGTATTTTCATTTCATCACCTTATCCATTATCTTTTGAGTTATCAGTATTGTTGATGATACAATCAAAATTATTATCCAATCAATCATGTCTATTGATGTGGTTCTGAATATTATCTGCAACTGCGGAATGTATAAAATCAACAGCTGAAGCAGGAATGATATGATGATTCCTAAGTAGAGGAATTTGCTTGATTTTTCTGAGTTTGCCCTTCCATTGAATGCATTCAGCAATTGATATACTACAAATAATGTGAATGCAACTGTCATTGCCTTTGTTGTTGAAACGCCGGTGGATATTTCATATGTGAATACGCATATTGTTCCGATTGCCATCACTATGCCTAAAATCAATATCTGAAGCATTGTATTTTTGGTCAGTATGTCTCCCTTTTCAGGAGGCCTTTCCATAATGTCCCTTTCAGCTCCTTCAATACCGAGCATTTGTGCTGGTGGTCCGTCCATTACGATGTTGAGCCATAGCAATTGTGCCGGATTGAATGGCAGTGGCAGATTCAGAAGGGAAGTCCCGACGATTGTCAATATTGCCCCTACATTTGTGGAAACCTGATATTTGACGAATCTTTTGATGTTGTCATATATTTTCCTTCCCCCTTCAATGGCTTTCACGATTGTTGTAAAGTCATTGTTTTGAAGAATCATGTCTGATGCTTCTTTTGCAACATCTGTTCCGTCACCCATTGCAACTCCAATTGATGCTTTTTTAAGTGCTGGAGCGTCATTTACTCCGTCACCTGTCATTGCAACAATGTTGTCCAGTTTTTTAAGTGTTTCCACGATTTTCATTTTCTGTGTTGGTTTTACTCTAGCATAGACTTGAATTTCAGGAGCGATTTTCAGGTATTCTTCGTCGCTTAACTGGTCAAGTTCTTTTCCGGTCATTACCTTTCCGTCGGTTAGAATGCCTATGTCTTTTGCAATTGCACAGGCTGTCTTTTCGTGGTCTCCAGTAATCATTATTATGCCGATTCCTGCATTTATGCACTCATTTACTGATTTTTTTACATCCTTTTTAGGTGGATCGATTAAACCGAGCAGTCCTGTAAATGTCAAATCTTCTTCCGGCGATTCGGTGTCATTTATCTTATATGCAAATCCGATTGTCCTGAGTGCATGTCCGCTCATTTCACCAATCTTTTCAAGTATCATTTCCTTGGTTTCAGCATCAATAATTTCAATACTTCCATTTCTATCTATGTATTTACATTTGTCTAAAATTATTTCTGGAGCACCTTTGGATAAAACAATATTATTTTCACCATCCAATATGTGTATAGTAGTCATCATTTTACGATTGCTGTCAAGTGGTATTTCATCAATCCTTTCAAGTGATGCATCGTATTCCTTGCAATGCTTTAGAATGGCTCCATCGGTTTGATCTCCGATGATTTTGTCATTGTCAAGAACTGCATTGTTGCATAATTTTCCTATTAAGTGTGTTTTATCTTCATTTGTGTAAAAGCTCTCGACTACAGTCATTTTATTTTCGGTCAATGTACCGGTCTTGTCACTGCAGATGATAGTACATGATCCTAAAGTCTCAACTGATAAGAGTTTTCTGACGATTGCATTGGACTTTGCCATTTCAGACATTCCAAGGGCAAGTGTCAATGTCAATACGGCCGGAAGACCTTCAGGAATTGCTGCAACTGCCAGTGAAACTGCAGTCATGAATGTTTCGACAAGAGGTATTCCCTTTAAAAACTCCATGATGAATATGGCTATACATACGACTATTGCAATTGCAGACAAGGTCTTTCCAAGTTTTCCAACACGCTTTGCAAGAGGGGTTTCCTCATCATCCTCCTGGACAATGTCTGCAATTTTTCCGATTTCTGTGGCCATTCCAATGTTTTCAACAACGCCAAGTCCGTTCCCTGAAAGGATGTTGGAGTCCATGTAAAGTTTGTCGTCAATCTCTTTTGCTACTGCTTTGGACTCTCCTGTAAGTTGTGATTCGTCACAGCTGAGGGAATTGCTTTCAATCAAAACCAAATCTGCAGGTACCTTTGAACCTTCTTCAAGAACTACGATATCTCCAACAGTCAATGTTTTTGCATCAATTTCCCTAATTTGGCCTTCCCTTTTTACGATGGCATGCTTTGTAATGAAGCTTTTAAGGCTTTCAATGGCCTTTTGTGATCTGTATTCCTGGATAAATCCCATAATCACATTCAGCATAACCGCAAGAATTATCACTCCTGCATCTATAACGTCTCCAATTGCAAATGCAGCAACTGCAGCAACGATTAAAAGTCCAATCAGGATATCTACGAATTGGGATAGAAATAGTATATACAATGGTGTAGGTGGTTTTTCGGCAATTTCATTCAGGCCGTATTTCTTCTGTCTTTTTTCAGCTTCACTTGAGCTGAGTCCGTCCAGTGATGTGTCGTATCGGGTAAGTATGTCACTCATGTTATCACCTTAAAATGTAAAAGCTTGCCCTGTTGAAATTTTTCAGTTTCATTTTAACTCCAGGTGTATTCAAATCTTCGTTTGTCAATGGTTTGATAATTAGCTGGCAGTTGATTTTTTGAGCCAGATTTACCAGATGGGGCTGCAGTTCACTTGGGGGCCTTATTGAATAAATCATGTCAACGCCTTCATATATCCTAAAGTCTGGATTTGTAATGTCGTCTTTTATCACGCTTTCATCGGCCGGGCTGATGTCTGTTTTGATTAATTTGATGTTTTCCTTTGAAGACAGCATCTCTGCAGTCATGCCGAATTTTCCAACTGCAACTTCTGCAATTTTGACATCTTCATCTCCAACCTCATTCAGGATATACTCTGCGAAATCTTGCCACATTTTATTTACTCCTTAGAATAATTTAATCAATCAAAATTATTAAATATATGCTTTTCTATAATATTTTTTTGTATGAAAATTAGAAAGTTTGTTCCGAAAGATTTAAAGAGGGTTTTTGAAATTGAAAACATGTCATTTGACCAATCATATGGAATAAACATGTTTCAGCAGTTGTATGAAATGGGAATTGGTTTTCTGGTAGCTGAAAAGGACGATTATGTTGTCGGATATGTGATGTTCTGGGTAAAATATGAAAATCAAGGCCATATAATTTCAATAGCTGTTGATAAAAACTATCGCCGTCAGGGAGCTGGAACAGAATTGCTCATACGTGCAATTTCCATTCTTTCAATGCTTCCGATTGATGCAATCTATCTTGAGGTTAGAGAAAGTAATGCTGGTGCGGTTGAGTTTTATGAAAGGTTCAATTTCATAAAGGACCGTGTGGTTCCGGGATATTATGAAAGTGGCGAAGGAGCCATTATAATGTATTTACCTATGGAAAGGGGTAAAGTTGCCTATAAGTAAGCTTTTGTAGTCTGTTAGAACTTCCGGTGGGATTGAACCTGTTATGAATAGTACTGCAAGTATTACTAGGTAGAACAGTATTATAGCAATCTGAATGTATCCGTGTCTTTTTGCACTCGGATCTTTTCGGGTTATCAGATAGAGTGCAATCAGAAGTCCGATTATGCTTCCGATTATTGCAAAGAAATATCCTATGAATATCAGCAATCTGCTGGTTTTTTTGTATTCAATATCATGTCCTGTTGAAAACTCTTTTTTAACCACAATAGGATTGATTACATTTTTCTGGTTTTCAAATGATTTCTTAAAAATTAAAGGGCTGCCGCATTTGACGCAGTAATCCGCTTCATCAGGATTCGTAAATCCACATAGGGGACATGTGTGTTTGTCATGCTCAACTTTCGGAAACTCATATCCACATTTTATACAAAATCCATATATATCGTCACCTGCGGAACCGCATTGCGGACATCGTCTCATCATAATATCACTTATTTTATTAATTAAATATTAATTGTTTATATATTTTTTTAATTGATTTTTCAAATAATTATATTAAAGTTGTAATAGATAATATTAGTTAGCATGATTGAAAAAATAGAGATTACTCAGAGATTTAATTTCAAGCGCCTCAATCGCCATTATGAATGTTTTACAATTGATTTTCTGGCCAATATGGCATACTATAAAATTTCAGAGAGGGGCAGCGGCGACAAGTTTTTGGATGAAAACAGCCTATGCGACGATTCATGGATAGATATTTTGGTGGATTTGAGACGCAATATGACCAGCGAAATAAGAAAATTTAAAGATAAAGATGCTGGTGATTTTTTAAGCCATTTCAATGATTTGAAGCTGTTTGAAAATTATCAGTCTGAAAAGTTCTCCTATTTTGAAAAGATAGAGATGATTTACTCATGCATTGTGATAATCTATTCCTCCGATGGCTATGAAGAATATTCGTTTAAGAATAACTTTCCTCCAAATTGGATTGAATTCGGCAAGCTTCTGTGTGACTTCTTTGGCTTTGACGTACTGCATCTCAACCATCAAAAGGCATTGGCCACTCCATTGTATCATGACATCAGAAGGGATGGAGTCTATCTGGACGGAGTTAAGCTTGATGTAAAATGCATAGAATTCGGTCATTATCGCTGTTATCCTTATGAACTGCCAAATCCAAGACTGATTATTAATTTTGAAAGGGGTACGATTGACGGATATATTGAAGGGGAACTTACTACCTCTGTTCGAGAGTTGATTTTAAATCTTCTTGAAAAGTATCATGTTTACATGTGGAGCCAGAATGAATATCATCTTAAGTCAAATGCATATGATCCTGATGATTTGGAAGGTTATGACTGGTATCTTGAGATTGTCTTCAATGGCGATGTAATCTGGCACATATTCGGATATAATGACTATCCCGACACTTACGTTTTCCTTGCAAGGGAAATAATGGACATTACCGGAATGGATTTGCTTGAAATGAATACCATCGACGATGACAATCTTAAATTATTTGAAAAATATGGAAATGATAAATTAGAGTGATTTTTTCATTAATTATTTATATTTAAAAAAAGATATTTATTACTATTATATTAATTTAATTTTTATAGGGATAACATGGCAGACGTATCATCAAAAGAATTATATGAATTTAAAAAAACCTTAAAAGAGTTATCAAATAAAAGAGGTAGAGGTACAGAGCTTGTTTCCGTTTATATTCCACCAACTAAACAATTAAGTGATGTTGGTAAGCACATGAGAGATGAAATGGGTCAGAGTGCTAACATTAAGAGTAAACAAACAAGAAAAAATGTACAATCTGCAATTGCTGTAATTTTAGAAAGTATCAAGTTATACAGACAGCCTCCTGAAAACGGGCTGGTTCTTTTTGTTGGAATGATTCCAAAAGGAGGTCCAGGTACTGAAAAGATGGAAAAATACATTATTGAACCTCCTGAACCGGTTACAACCTATTGGTACAAATGTAACAACGAATTTTTCGTTGAACCTTTGGAATATATGATTGAAGAGCGTGATGTTTATGGTGTTGCTGTTATTGACAGAAACGAAGCAACCTACGCTACACTAAAAGGTAAAAAAGAAACCATTTTAGGTCATTTGACCAGTGGTGTTCCTGGAAAACACAAAGCCGGGGGACAATCACAAAGAAGGTTCGACCGTGTAATTGAAGATTTGGCTCACCAGTTCTTGAAACGTATTGGGGACCATATGAACGAAGCATTCCTTCCTTTGAAAGATGACTTGAAAGGAATCATTATCGGAGGGCCTGGTTTTACCAAGAAGGATTTCTATGATGGGGAATACTTACATTATGAACTTAAGGAAAAGGTAATAACTATTGTCGATACTTCCTACACTGGTGATGAGGGTATCCGTGAAGTAATTGCCAAATCTGCTGATGACTTGGAAAATCTTGATGTAATGCATGAAAAGAAACTTGTCCAAAGATTCATCAAGGAACTGACCAAAGACAAAGGCCTTTGCTCTTATGGTGAAAATGAAGTTAGAAACAATTTGATTATGGGTGCTGTTGACATTTTGCTTTTATCTGAAGATTTGACAAGCATGCGCAAAGTGTTGACTTGTCCAAGCTGTGGAACTCAAAAGGAAGTCACAGTTAAGAATCAATCAGAAGCCGACGGCCTTAAGGAAAAATGTCCTAACTGTGGTGAAACATTAAAAGAAGAATCTTCCATGGATCTGGCTGACGATTTTATTGAAAAAGCTGAAGAAATGAATACTGATGTCGAGTTTATTTCTACTGAAACCGAAGAGGGAATGCAACTCTTCAGGGCTTTTGGTGGAATTGCTGCGATATTGAGGTATTATGTTGAATATTAATCACATTAATTCTGATGTGGTTATTTTCCATTTTTTTTTTTAAACTGATACATAAGGGTTTTCATCTGGAAACATTGTTCTTTTAGATTTTGGAGTGTAAAAATCACTTAATCCTTCTTCTTTTCTTATTTTATTGATTAATTTAAAGAATAACTGTTTATCTATGGTGTTTTCTTTATTTATTTCCATATACAATGAATGCATGCTTCTGTTTTTTGATAAATAGCTGTTTTTCAATTCATCATATTGGGATTTGGTAATTTTCATTATTTTTTTCTCCATTTGTTGATTAAATTTAAAATTCGCTATGTTACTGTAGATTATTATGTAAATTATTGTATATAAAGAGATATGCTTTTTTCATTTTGGTATTATTTTGTTTATTTTTATATGTGAAATGGGAGATTATGTTCGGTATTTTGGGTGGCGGTGTTAAATTATTTGTACATTTTAATTTTCCACTACTCGGAATTCTTTGGTGGCAAATGTATTCCGACTTTGTACAATAATTGATAATTTTAGTTAGACATTTTGAATTAATATCCAAAAAGATTTAATTATTTTCTTAATATTTTTTATATATATTATAATATGTATAAGATAAATCTAATTTTTTTTGAATAATATATGTATATTTTTATCAAATATTGAAAAATATTTAAATACTATGAGATTCAAATATCTAATTATATTGTTAAAATATGTTGCTTTCATAAAAATTATTTTAATAATATTTATTAATTCAAATTATAAATTTGGAGGAATGTTTTTTGTCATACGTAGATGAAGTAATAGAAACCATTATAGAACAAAACCCTTCCGAACCTGAATTCCACCAAGCTGTACGCGAAGTATTGGAATCCTTAAGGGTTGTAATTGAAGAAAATGAAGATGAATTTAAGAAAAACGCACTTCTTGAAAGATTAACAAATCCGGAAAGACAATTCAAATTCCGTGTCCCTTGGGTAGATGACAACGGACAAGTGCAAGTAAACACCGGATACCGTGTACAATTCAACGGTGCAATCGGACCTTACAAAGGCGGATTACGTTTCCACCCATCTGTAAACCTCGGTATTATTAAATTCTTAGGTTTCGAACAAATTTTCAAAAACTCCTTAACCGGTCTTCCAATTGGTGGAGGAAAAGGTGGATCTGACTTTGATCCTAAAGGAAAATCCGACAGAGAAATCATGGCATTCTGTCAATCTTTTATGACTGAATTATGCAAATACATCGGAGCAGACACTGATGTGCCTGCTGGAGATATCGGTGTAGGTGGCCGGGAAATCGGTTTCTTATTTGGTCAATACAAAAGAATCAGAGGATTATACGAAGGAGTATTAACTGGTAAAGGATTAACCTTCGGAGGATCCCTTGCAAGAACCGAAGCTACCGGATATGGATTATTATACTTCACCAACGCTATGTTAAAAGCTAATGACATTGACATTGCTGGCAAAACCATTGCAGTTTCCGGTGCAGGTAACGTAGCAATTTATGCTATCGAAAAAGCTCAACAATTAGGCGGTAAACCTGTAACCTGTTCCGATTCAACCGGTTGGATTTATGACCCTGAAGGAATCGACGTTGAGTTATTAAAAGAAGTAAAAGAAATTAGAAGAGAAAGATTAACTGCATATGCTGAAGCTAGAGACAGTGCTGAATACCACGAAGGCAAAGGCGTATGGACCATTAAATGTGACATCGCTCTTCCATGTGCTACCCAAAACGAATTACAATTAGAAGACGCTAAAACATTAGTTGAAAACGGAGTTTTAGCAGTTGCTGAAGGAGCAAACATGCCAACCACTATTGAAGCAACCGAATTCTTACAAGAAAATGACGTATTATTCGCACCTGGTAAAGCTTCAAACGCTGGTGGAGTAGCAACTTCTGCACTTGAAATGTCACAAAACTCAGAAAGATTATCCTGGACTTTTGAAGAAGTTGACGGTAGACTCCAAACTATTATGGAAACCATTTTCGAAAATGCTGCAGCTGCTGCTGAAGAATACGGTATGGACAAAAACTATGTTGCAGGAGCAAACATTGCAGGATTCAAGAAAGTTGTTGATGCTATGAACGCACAAGGAATCGTATAGATTTCCTTGTTTATTTTTTCTTTTTTTAGTTTAATAATTTGTTATTTGATTATTGTATATTTTTTAACTTGTTTTGAATTAATTCAATAAGTTTGTAGTTTTATTTATTATTTTAAACGATTAATGTTTAATTTTGAATTTTTCATAAGTAGGATGGTATCGTGTGGTTCGTCCTGTTTTTTAATATCTGTGATTTTACATACTGTCGCATTTCAGAAGTTAATATGTATTATTTTTTACTAAAGTAATATTAAATCTGTTTTATATTCAATTGAAATTAGTCAAATGTTTTAAATCATTAAATTGAGATGAATTTTCTTTTGTAATGTAAAATAAAATAAATAAAGGTTGTATTATGGATATTGAATATATTAAAGACAATTATAAATTTGAAACATTAACTGAAAAACATGATTTAAGTAATTTTGAATGTGGCTCTGATGATTTAAATGATTTTGTTAAAAATGATGCATTAATCCAACAACAGGATAAAATAAATATCACTAAGCTAATCACTTGTGATGATGAGATAATTGGCTTTGTATCATTACTAACTGATACTATCCCTTTAAAGAATATTCGTGATGAAAATATTCGGTTAAAATTAAAACATCATTACAATGAAAATATTGAAAAAGTTCCCAAAAAGAAGCAATTGCCTGCGATAAAAATAGGAAGATTTGCAATTGATAAAAAATATACAAATAATGGTTTAGGTTCGCATATTCTCAGAAATGTCATAAACTCCATTAGGGAATTATCTGAAAATGATGTAGGTTTAAGGTTTATTGTTGTTGAAGGTTATGCCAGTGCTTATAATTTTTATGCAGTTCATAATCACTTTTCAAATTTAAAAAGAGATGATAAATTAATTAAAGAGAAGTTGGACAGGATTATTAAACAAAATCCTGAACAAACTTTTTATTTCTATCTTGATCTCAAGAAAAGTTAAAATAGAACTATTCTTTGAGATTCGCATTTTTTTCTAAATTCACGGTCTTCTCTGCTAGGAGGTTCATTCATTTTTCTTAAAAAGTCTCTAGCTTCTTTACCATATAATGTTGGAGTTTCACCAATAGGTTTTGCCATGTGCATTCACCTCTGTTTTATTTAATATTTGTCTGTATTTTGTCCTTTAAATAGTTTACATTTTCATGAAATGGACAGATAATTATTTTTTTTTTAAGATTGTGGAAATATTTATATAGTATGGTTTTTTCAAAGCAATTTTGAATAGTGAAAACAATTTTTAAGGCCATACATTTCTTAAAACTTATATAATCGGATAAATAAATATTTATTTCGTAGGGAGGTGATACTACAATGGATGATGAAAAAATGAGCTTCATCTCAGCAGTTCTAATGTTTATCACTGCATTAATTGAACTGCTGAAATGTATATTATGGGATTAATTTCCCATAATATCTACTCATATTTTTCTAGTTCAGTAGTATATAATACTTCCTACATTCAATTAAAAAACTTAAAAGAGTTGGCTAATTAATGTTAAGGATAATATTAACAATAATTCAAATAATATTATGTTTAATAATAATTTTTTTAGGATATAAAAACAAGGAATACTTAAATATCATGGTTGGAGTATGTTTGTTAATCTTATCTTTAGTGTGATATTCCAAATCAGATATTTGTTAATCATCTTTTTATGAGGGGGGATGGAATTTAATGAAGATCTTTTTAAAAATATTTTGATGAGCTAACTTAAAATTTGGGATGTGGGGTGGTATCGCTCAATTCCCGCACAAAGAATCGTTTGAACTTTCTTGTTTATTTTTTCTTTTTTTTAATCTTAAAATTAGTTATATAATTATTATATGATTTTTAACATTTTAATATTAGTTTAACTTATCAATCTTTATTTTTTATTGTTTTTAAGCATGGGCAGGTGAAATAGTAAAACAAAAATTATTTATATGTCAATCGATAAATTTGTCATTGTGTTGCGAATATGAAATTTAGAAAAGAAATTATTATTTTTTCATTAATAACAATATTCATGCTAATGTCTGCCGTTAGTGCAGAAGAAAATATAACAGTTGATGATGGAACTGATTCAACTTCAGATTATGTTGAGTTTGACTCCGGTCAAGGTTATAATGAAAATAACATTAGCGAGAATCCCATCCTAGATGATGAGGTTATGGATGATGATGAAAATATCTCAGAAGAGGATATTGAACAGGATACATGTCCTGGCTCATGGGACAAGCATGATGCCTCTGCAGACTATGGATTTAATGGCGTATCTTATCATAAATCTTCTTCAATTAAGGATATTGCTATTCACAAATCATCTTCATCTTCATATTATTCAAAGGTTGATGACGCAGATGTTGGAGATAATGAAAATAGTATTAATGGAATGCTTTCTAAGTTTCAATCCCCTGATGCTATAGGTGTTGAAGCATTAAATGATATTATTAATGACATTCATGCCGAAGACATTTTTGCGGAAACATACTCCAGTTACAGACAATATTTTGATTATTTAAAATCCGATTCATTAGAAAAATTAATTGAAGAAAATAAAATTGGAGATGTTTTTAATAGCAACAGCCATATTGTTGATTTTATGAAGATTAATCAGTTGAAATATGATTTGATTAATTTTATGGACTTTGGGGCGGAATATGTTGATTCTTATATCAATTTAATTGATGTAAATGCATTTCTTGATATTTTTGATAAAATCATGAACTCGCCATCTACTCATAATGTAATGACGAATATTCCATCGTCCAATTATAATCCAATGCTAAGAAACCATAAATACGATTCTAATTATTCAGATTACAGTATTTATCAGGATGTAGATTTAATAATCAATTCGCATGATTTGAATGATGAAATGGAATTATTTATAGGTTCTGATGATAGTAATATTTCGGATATGCTGATTATTCGCGACAATATAACATTAATGAATCAAACATCTGATTTAAATACAATCCCTGATGTTTGTATTAATTCATTTGATATGGAATCTGATTTACAATTATCTGATGATGTAGGTAGTTGGCGTGATGCACAAGACAATTCTGATAAAACTTTAGCAATACAAAGTTTTAAATTTGACCAACAGATTAATTGTTTATCTAACAATATACCAGAAAATATTCAATCTACTTTTTATCATATGATTGGATGTGAATGCACTAACACTAACTTAACTAAACATTATAAGAGTTATGAAAATCTTCCAAAAGTTAGTGAAATTGATACCATTACCAGTGATGAACAAGAAGATAACCACGATTATGTTCTCTTTAAAAAACATAATGTTATTTCTCCATTTATTGTAGAAGATACTTCTATTTTTGTATTATTTGGAGTAATTGAAATCAAAATCCCTTAAAAAAATTTTAGGGATTTTCCCACTATTTTTATAAAATATTTAAATTAATGAAAAATATTTTTTCTTAATTTTAAATATTGGGAATAATTTTTTTAGCTTGGATCTTATTATTTTTTAAAAATAATGTACTGAATAATGCATTTTAATATTGGAAATAATATCATTTAAAGCTAAAAACATTATTTCTAGTTTTTAAAGAGAATTAGGAATAAAAATTAAAATCGAGGTTTAATGAATGAAATCTAAAACTAAAGTAATTATATTTTCATTGCTTATATTGGTGCTGTCTATTTCAGCAGCAAGTGCACATGAAAATATAACCATAGATGGAAACGACGCAGTAAATGATATAATAGGTATTAATCATTTTGATGATGGGTTGGATGATAGCTTAGACGATTTGGATGATTCTGATTTAGATGATGAGGATTATGATGATTGGGATGATTCTGATTTAGATGATGAGGATTATGATGATTGGGATGATTCTGATTTAGATGA